>JACRDN010000005.1 GCA_016218575.1 Elusimicrobiota bacterium | reverse complement strand
AGGCCCGAGCTTGAGGCGAGTTCGAGGCGCGACGAGGGAGCATAGCGGTAGCTATGTGACCGAGGAGCAACGAAGAAATCGGCCAAGCTCGGGCTTCCCCGAAGGGGCCGAGCGCTTTTGGGCTGCGACCGCGTCGCTCGTCGCTCACATACCGCTGCGGGTATGCTCGCTCCTTGCTCCTTGTCTCGCTCCAAAAGCGCTCGGCCAAATTGATCATATTATTACTTGACAGGGCCTAAGCGCACCGCCATCGCATGGATCGCTACATCCTGGCCCTTCTGGCCTGGATCCTGATTTTCGCCTGGCAGGCCTTGAACGTTGGCGTGCAGTGGTCGAGAAGCGCGCGCCTGGCCGAAAGGATCGAGGCGCGCGGCCAAATCCTCAGCTTCCAGGCCAAGGAGCTTTCCAGCCTCCACCGTCTCATCCAGGCCCAGGACGGTGAAATGCGGTTTCTGCAGAACCTTCCCGAGCTTCTTCCCAAGGACAAGGGCTACCTCAGGACCCAGAAGGTGATCTCTGATGATGTGCAGGCCCTGCGGCGCAAGCTCGCCCCCAAGCTCAAGGGAGTCCTCCACGTCCTTGTGGACGCCAAGGCCAATAAGCTTTACGTCAAGAGAGGCTTCCAGCTCCTCTGGCAAGCCGATTGCTCGGTCGGTCGCGGCGGGGTGCTCGTGGACCGCAGGACCGGAAGGCGCTGGGAGTTCGTCACCCCTCGCGGGGAGTTCCGGGTCATCGGGAAAACCGAGAATCCAAAATGGAGGAAGCCCGACTGGGCCTACGCCGAAACCGGAGAGCCTCCGCCTCCCCCGGACGACCCAAAACGCCTCGTGGAAGGCGAGCTCGGGGCCTACCTCCTTAATCTGGGCGACGGCTACCTGATCCACGGCACGAAGAAGGAGGCGCTTTTGGGCCGGCCCGCCTCCCACGGCTGCGTCAGGCTGGGCGCTGCGGACTTAAAGAAGCTCTACGATTTGGCTCCAACGGGAACCCGTGTCTATATATTCTATTAGGACGGCCGGCGCGCGCTGGTCCCGGGCGCTCTCAAGGGGCTCTCCTCGAGACATACTATGGGCTGTCGGCGTCTCCTTGCTGATCGCGCTGAACGCGACCCGCCTCCACCTCAAAAGCGAATGCCGCGCGCTGGAGGAGCGCCTTTCCGATGTCGAGGCGCGCGGGGAGCGCCTTTCCCGCATCGCGGAGGAGGCGGGTGCGGCGCAATCGCTCAAAGCGCGGGATCTTTCCGCGTTCAAGGACGACCTTTCCAAGCTCACCCAGTCGCGCCGCAGTCTCTACGAGGGGGGACTGCAGCTTCAAGAGGAGAAGAGGCTGCTCGAGAAGCAATGGGAGATCGTCTCCGTCTATCTCATGATTGACGAGGAAGCGAAAAAAATACACTTGATGAGGGGCGAGCAGTCGCTCGAGAGCTATCCGATTTCCTACGCCCCATCCCATGGCTTCGGCGCGGGCTTGTCCCCGACCCCGCCCCCTTTTCTCCAAATCGTCTCCAAGGAGCGCTTCGCCCACCCGGAGCGGGGCAAGTCCGAGCAGGTCGCCGGCCAGCTTCAGTGGGAGCCGCCCCAGGTAGGCACCTCGGTGCGCAGCAACGCTTTGGGGGAATACGTCATGTTCACCAGGGGCGCTCTAATCCTTCACGGCCCTCCGCGAAAAACGGAGGAGCACGGCCTTTTCCCTCATTATTGCGTGGGCCTCGGTCTCGGGGCGGCGCGCAAGCTTTACCTCAACAGCTTCATCGGCACCAAAATATGGATCAAGCCCGCGCCGAGACCCGCGGCGCCGGCCGCTCCCGCCAAGGAAAAGAAAAAGTAGTAGAATGTCCCCATGAAAAAATATGGAGCGGTATTCTTGGCCGCGGCGGCTTTGGGCTCGGCCTTGCCGGCGCGGGCCTTATTCTTCAACGCGGGAGCAAGCCAGACCACGGGAAGCCGCAATTACTCGGGCACGCGCGTCTACGCCGACTTCGGGGATTCCCTGCATGTCCGCCCCTCTTTTTCCGCGTACCATTCGGATTCCTCCAGCGGGACGTACAAGACCATCTCGGCCAGGATCGGTTATGACCTGCCTTTCTTCGGCGTCGGGCTGACGGCGGGGGGGAGCCCGACCGTGAACGGCTACGGCAACACCTTCTTCGGCGCGGACGCCGTGGTGTCTCTCTCTCCGACCGGGTCGGGCCCGATCCGCCGCATCAAGGCCTCGGAGCAGGGCGGGGGCAAGGCCCGGGGCAAGGGCGTGGCCCGGGTGGATTTGGGGGCGGGGCTTCTTTACACGGCTCACCGGGACGATCTTCAGGCCGGCGGTGCGCGCAGGAGCCGGGCCGTGAGCGTGGGCCAGACCGACCTTGGGGCCTCCCTCGGAGTCTCCTTCCTCGGCAATCTCGCCAGCGCGGATCTCACGAAATCGGTTTACGACCGGGATTTGCGCGCCCTGTCGCTTCGTCCGGCCCAGACCCTCGCCCCGCAGGGCCTCGCGGCGGTGATCCAGGGATTTCCGAACACCAGCGCCCACCTCCAGTTCGAGATGGGAATGCTGCCTCTGGTCTCGCCCTTTGTCTCCTACACGCGCACGACCTTCGAGCTTGGAGAGCCCTCCCTGAACGCCTACGCGCTCGGGGCCTATGCCGAGCTCATGATGGTGGAAGTCTCGGCTTCTTACCAGCGCTACGCGCAGTCCGGGCGGGCCGATCGCAATTATTTTGGCTTGGGGGCCAGTTTGAGATTTTAATGGCCCAGGAACACTCCCAAAGGCCGCTAACTTTCCTCGACATGACCTGCGTCGGCGTCAACGCCATCGTGGGCTCGAGCATTTTCCTGTTTCCGGGAAAGCTCGCCGCGTTCCTGGGTCCGGCCTCGGTGCTTTCCTTCGCCTTCACCGGCCTCCTGCTTTCCAGCGTCGCCCTGTGTTTTGCCGAGGCCGCCAGCCGCTACGAGCGCCCCGGAGGGGCCTACCTCTACACCCGGGACGCCTTCGGGGACTGGGCCGGGTACGGGGTGGGCTGGATGTGCTGGGTGACCCAGATATTGTCCTGGGCCGCGGTTGCCAACGGCATCGCGGTCTACCTCGGCTATTTCGGCCCGCTTTTCACCCAGAAATGGCTGGTCAAGGCCGTGGCCGCTTCCGTGATCCTCCTCATGGGAACCATCAATTACCGAGGCGTGAAGATGGGGGCCTGGACCTCGGATTTCTTCACCATGGCCAAGCTTGTCCCTTTGCTCCTGTTCGCGGCGGTGGGCCTGGCGCGTTTCGACGCTTCGGCTCTGCATCCCTTTGCGCCGACAGGCCTGCGCTCCATGGGCCCAGCCTGCTTTCTCGCTTATTTCGCCTTCCAGGGCTTCGAGTCCATCCCGGTCCCCGCCGGCGAGGCCCAGAACCCGCAGAGGAATGTTCCTCTCGCCGTGATTTTCTCCATGGCCCTGGCCACGGTCCTCTACATGCTGGTCCAGTTGGCCGCCGTCGGCTCCTATCCCGGCCTGGCGGGCTCCGAACGCCCCCTGGCCGAGGCCGCGGCCCGTCTTTTGGGCCCGGTGGGAGCCTCCGTCATCGTGGCCGGAGCGGTCTTGTCCATGATCGGCTACAACGCGGGCTGCGCCTTGGGCTCGCCGCGCTACCTCGTGGCCCTGGCCCAGGACGCTCATCTGCCCCCAAGCCTCGGCGCGCTCCACGAACGCTTCGGCACCCCGTCCAAGGCCGTGGCTTGGACGGCGGGGCTGTCGTTGCTCGCCGCGGTCCTGGTTGACTTCGGCAAGCTCGTGGACGTCACCAACATCGTGGTCTGTGCCCAATACCTGGCCACCTGCGCGGCCGTTCCCCTGTTGAGACGGGGAGGGGCCGGCCCGTTTCAAATTCCCGGGGGGGCGCTCGTCCCGAGCTTGGGCGTGGCCGCCACTCTATGGTTGGGAGCCCAAGGGGGCTTGGCCGAGATCGCTTGGACCTTGGGCTTTCTCTCCTTCGGCCTGATTTTAAAGCTGGCAATGAAATCGCGCGTTCCTACGGAGGTTTACTCATGAAAACGGCCTTGGCTCTGGCTCTTCTGGCGGCGGCAGCGCCCCGCATCTGCGCAGAAACATACCAAATAGACCCGGACCACAGCGAGGTGCGCTTCAAAATACATCATCTCGTGGGCAACGTGGGAGGGGCCTTCGACAGATTCGAGGGGAGCTTCGACTTCGACCCCAAGAAGCCCGGAGACGCCAAGGCCTGGGCCAAGATAGACGCCGCCAGCATAAACACCCGCAACGAGAAAAGGGACGGACACCTGAGAAGCCCGGATTTCTTCGACGCGGTCCAGCATCCCTTCCTGGAGTTCAAAAGCAAGAAGCTGTCGTTGTTCGACGGCAAAAAGGGGAAGCTCTCGGGCACTCTTACCATGCACGGCGTGACCAAGCCGGTTGTCCTCGAGGTAAAGATGGGGGAGATCGGCAAGGACCCCTGGGGAGGCGTGCGCGCCGGATTCTCGGCCGAGGGCACGCTCCACCGGAAGGATTTCGGGATCGTCTGGAACAAGACCTTGGACAACGGGGGCCTTATGCTGGGCGATGACGTGAAGATAGAGATTGAAATCGAAGGGAAAGCCGCCCCAAAGGACGCCCAGGCGCAGAAGTAGTCGCGCTTCCTTTAAAAGGAGATGGGCGTGAGGCCCAGGGCCTCGGCCAAAGACCTGGCCGCGAGCAGGCGGGAAGCCCGCAGGGCCAGGGCTGGAGAGACCCTGTGGAGGTTTCTCATGATTTTCGCGCTTAAATCCGGGTAAATTTCCGCTTTTCCTTTTTTTATCCCGTTCACGATCCGCGCCGCTACGGCTTCCGGCCGGGCCACCATCCACTCGAGGAATTTCGGGAATGGCGCGTTTTTCTGCCGCATGAGAGGCGTGTCGAAGAATCCAGGGGAAACCAGGCAGGCCCTCACCGGACTGCGGGAAAGGCGCAGCTCGGCCTGGAGAGCCCTCGTAAAGCCAACGACCCCGAACTTGGACGCGGCGTAAGCGGTCATGAACCCGGCGGGGATGTGCCCCGCCATGGAGGAGACGTTCACGATGAGCCCCTCTCCCGCCGGCTTCATCCGAGAAAGCGCGAAATGGCTGCCGTAAACCGTCCCGAGGAGGTTGACCCTCATGATCTCCTCAAAATGGGCGAGGTCCATTTTCTCCAGCGCCTCTATTCGGGCAAGCCCGGCGTTGTTGATGAACAGCTGCGGCGGGTCCTTTTCGCCGCAGCTGCTGGTAAGAGTCGTTAAATAGGATTCCTTGGCCGAAACGTCGGCTTGAAGAGTAGCCAGAGAGAACGCCCTACCCTCCGCCTCTCTAGCGAGAGCCGCGAGTCCCTTTTCATTCTTATCCACGGCCAAGACTTTCGCCCCCTCCTGCAGGAGCTCGAAGACGAGAGCCCGACCAAGGCCCCCGGCCGCACCGGTCACCACCGCTTTTTTTCCGGCCAAGGCTAGCGCCAAGGTATTTCCTCGGAAAGCCAGCGGACGCCCGTTTCCTCCACGACCAGTATCTCCTCGAATTTGGCCCCGAAACCCTTGCCTCCCAAGTGCGGCTCGATGGCCCAGGCTCCCCACAGCTCGCCGCGGTGCTCCTCATTGAGAAGATCCGGGAGCAATCCCTCCCTCAGGAAGCGGCTCAAGGCTTGCCAGCTGAACGGAATGAAGGTGGGAGGGCGCCGGGACTCTGGCATGGGATGGAGCCGGTGCCCCAGGACCCCGCCGGGATATTTATGATGGGCGGGTTCATAGCCCGCGGCCGCGATATGGCGGGCTATGGCGGAGGCGATGTCGCCTCCCGTGGTCCGGCCCGGATTTTTCACGGCCTGCTCGAACAACCGCAGGACGGTCGCACGCAGCTCCTCCAGGACCGCAGCGGCCTTGCCCAGCTCCGGGTCGGGTCCGAGCGAGAAAGAGTAGCCGATGTCTCCGGGATAGCCTTTGAAGACCGGGGCAGTGTCCAAGATCACGCAGTCTCCTGAACCTAGGGCGCGCTTTCCGGGCAGGAAATCGGCCCAGCGCCGCATTCCGTCGAATCTACTTCTCTCCCCGAACCAGGCGAAGGACTTGTGGAAGAAGACCCGAACCCCGTGGTCGGCCAGCCATACATCCATGAGGCGCGCGGTCTGGGCCTCGCTCCAGCCCTCGCGCATCTCCCGGGCGATGGCCTTGGCGCAGCGGTAAGCAAGGTCCTGGGAGCGCGCCAGTCCCTCCAGGACCTCGCGGTCGAGAGTTCGTCCCTTTTTGCCTCGGTAAAGCAGAGCCTTGAGGGGGTTCATACCGATCCGTGGTTTTGAGCCCAAAACTCCGCCAAGAGACGGTTGATGCGCTCCGGCTGCTCGCGGTGGAGCCAATGCTTGCCGCGCACGACCCGGAGGGTGGGCTTGGCCGCGATGTCCTTAAGCTCCAGGGCCGTGGGAGCCTCCAGATAGCGGTCCTGCTCGCTTGATATGACCAGGACCGGGACCTGGACGGGCTTGGCCTTCTCCTTCATGAAATGGGGGATGTCGCGCACGAATTGCCGATACTGGTTCATGGCGTTGATGACGGCCCCCTCGAAGTCATCCAAGGACAGCTCCCCTTGGGGGGGCTCCCAGCCCTCGCGCGAAAGGATTTTAAAAAACTCCTTATGGAAGAGCCAAAGGAGGGCCTCGCAGACGTAGGGCACCTGGAAGGCCCCCATGTACCAGCTTTTGAAGAGCTGGCGCGGCCAGAGCAGGCGCCGCAGGTACTGCCTGGGGTGGGCGCTGTTGAGAATGGTGACGGTCTTGATGCGGGGGTGGGGGTGGCAGGCGAGCATCCAGGCGTGCACGCCTCCGACGTCGTGGCCCACCACGTGGATGGGCCTTTCTCCCGCCGGATCCACGGCCCGCAAGAGCTCGAGGTGGTCGAGGAGAATGGAGTAAGCCCCGTAGCGCCGGAGGTCCTTGGGGGGCTCGGAGGGGCCCACCCCGCGGGCGAAGGGGAGAATCACGCGGTATTTGTCCGCGAAGGCCGCGGCCTGGGGGCTCCAAGTGGCGGGCGTGTCCAGGTAGCCGTGGATGAAGAGAAGTATCTCTCCTGCCGCGTTGTCGTTGTCGAGCCAGGCGGTCTTTAATTCTCGAAAGCGGGTGCTTTTGGCGGCCGTCCCGGCTAAGGTGATCATCAGTCCGCGCTCAGAGGCAGGGGCTGGGGCTTGGGCGTGGGAATGCGCAGGGCCCGGAGCCTTTCCACCAAGCCCTGGTAGTCGTGGTGGTAGTTGGGGTTGAGCAGCAGGCTCACGAAGGGGGCCGCCACGAAGAGGCGGCGGATGATCTCGATGGGGGAGAGCTTGCGCAAGAGGGGCATGCAGGAGTAGAGGGATGCGTAAAAGGGGTGCTTTTTCCTTAGCCAATACGTATTCCGTATCCGGGAGAGCGACGAGAACGCCCAGGAGACCTCGAGGGCTTGGGCCAGGGGCAGATCGGTCTTGCGCCAGAAGACGTTGGCCCAGGACTTGTTCCGGCGGTAGAGATGCTCGAGCATCCAATAGGAGTAGGGATTGTGGCGGATTTCCTCCTCGAAATGCCTGCGATGGATGTCGAAATAGAGGGGGTCGAGCTGTTTTTTAAAGGGCTGCATCTGCTTGTAGATGAGGATGGAGACCTCCTCCACCAAGGTTAGGACCCACCAGAGGGCGTGGCCGCCGTAATGCGAGTTTAGCTTAAGCGTCCTGTGGAGCAAGGTCCCGGACACCGTGGGGAGTATGGTCAGAAGGTCCTTGTGCTCGATGCCGGTTTGCTCCGCGAAGGCCACGAGGAAGCGCTTGAACACCCGGGAGTGCTTTTCCTCCTCGGAGAAGAACTGTTCGCCCATGGCCTCGAATTCGGGGCCCACCGGGTAAAGGGCGAGGTTCCTCTCCCATACCAATTCCTTGGCCTGCACGAGGGCCGTCTCCATCTCGGAGAAGGTCTGGGCGATCACGAGACCCAGGTACTGGCTGATGATGAGCCTTTGCTCGTGGGAGGCCTCCGGGAACACCAGGTTGTCCTGATCGAGGGGGACGAAAAAGCGCCCGAGGTCTATGCCCCGCTCCCAGGGCAGGCCTTTCTCGAAATCCCAGGAAAGCCTTTTCTGCCTTTCCAAGACCTTGGCCAGGGCCTGCTCGTCGTCCGGATCGAGCCTCTTCACCGGATAATTATATAAAACCGGGCAAGGGGCCGGTGAGGTACGGAGCGGTTATTTGCGGTAGACGACCTACCGGCGCATGCCCAAGGCGAGCCTCACGCTGGCGCCGAAGGTCTTCATGGGCTCGCCCAAGGTGTGGGAGATCATGCGCACGCAGCCTAGCGAACAGCCGGCCTCGCAGGGCTTGTGGCGGTCGTTCTGGGCGAGGATATTGGAGTCGAGCTGGTCCAAGGGGTACATGTAGTCGCGCTGCTGGGCGCACCACTGCACGCCTCCCTTGGCGTTGACGTAGAGGAACTTGAAGCCCGCCAGGCATTTCCAGGGCCTAGAGAAGTCGCCCGCCAGCATCTCCGTCAAGTGCTCGCCGTAAAAATTGACGCCCTCGAAGACCCCGTACTTGCGCAAAAGCTCGAGGTACTTCTCGCCGCGGATGGCGATCTGCCCGCCCTTGCCGTGCATGACGGAGAAGCCGAAGGTGAAGGGGAAATCCTTGAGGGCCTCCCGGAACCGGGCGTAGTCGGCCAAGGTCGCCTCGTTGAGCACGGTTTGTATCTCGACCTTGAACCTGGCCTCCCGGGCCAGAAGCTTGAGCCTGGGCAGGATGGACTTGAGGCTCTTGTCCGAGAGCGCGGTGGGCTCCAGGGAGTCCACGGACACCTGCATGAAGTCGAGCCCCGCGGCGTTGAGCTCTTGGATTGCCTTTTCGGTCAGGAGAAAGCCGTTGGTGATGATGGTGGCAAGGTTCGAGCCCCCGCGCTTGGCCTTGACGTAGGCGACGAGGGCCGCGATCTCGGGGTGGAGCAAGGTCTCCCCGCCCAGGAAGTCGTAGACCTGGACCCCGAGCCTGTCGAGCCGGTCTATCCGTTCCTTTAGGACGGCCAGGGGGATTACGGGAGCTCCGGGGGTGTACTCGTCGCAGTAGGCGCAGGTGAGGTTGCAGTCGTCGGTCACGACCACCTGGGCGTACATGGCCTTGGAATCCACCACCCTCTTGGCTCCGGTCAAGATGAAGCGCCAGTCGACAGCCATGAGTCGGTATGATACCAAAAACGCCGTCGCGAACTTATCCACCAAAATTCCCGGGAAGCTTTGGTGGATAACTCGAACCCCTCTCATTGTTATAATAAAACCAATGACAGAGCATGGCGCGCCCAACCGCCTGATACGCGAGAAGAGCCCGTATCTTCTCCAGCACGCGCATAATCCCGTGGACTGGCATCCCTGGGGGGAAGAGGCCTTCGCCAAGGCCCGGGCAGAGGAGAAGCCCATCCTCCTATCCATCGGCTACTCGACTTGCCATTGGTGCCACGTCATGGAGCAGGAAAGCTTCGAGGATCCCGGCATCGCCGGGCTCATGAACAAGTGGTTTATCTCCATCAAGCTCGACCGCGAGGAGCGCCCGGACGTGGACAAGATATACATGACCGCGGTGCAGGCCATGACCGGGCAGGGGGGCTGGCCCTTGAACGTCTTCTTGACGCCCGAGCTCAAGCCTTTTTACGGCGGGACATACTTTCCCCCGGAGCCGCGCCGGGGCCAGCCGGGATTTGCCCGGCTCCTTGAGCGCATCGCCGAGCTTTGGCGCACCCAGCGGGCTGACTTAGAGAAGGACGCCGGCTCCCTCACCGCGGCGGTCGGGGCTTACGTGGCCGGGGAGGCGAAGCCCTCGGAACTCCGCGCCGAATGGCTGGACAGAGCTTTGGCGGCCTACCGGGGAAGTTTCGACCCCGAGCACGGGGGCTTCGGCAGCGCTCCCAAGTTTCCCATGCCGGTCTACCACCACTTCCTCCTCAGGTACTACGCGCGCACGGGGAACAGGGAAGCTCTCGACCTTTGCCTCGTAACCTTGCGCCGCATGGCCCGGGGAGGGATATGCGACCAGATCGGGGGGGGATTCCATCGCTACTCCACGGACGCCGAGTGGCGCGTGCCCCATTTCGAGAAGATGCTTTACGACAACGCCCAGCTGGCCGCCGTCTATTTGGAGGCCTTCCAGGTCAGCGGCGATCCCGAAATGGCCTTGGTGGCGCGGGAAACTTTGGACTATCTCCTGCGCGACATGCGCCATTCCGAGGGGGGATTTTTCTCCGCCGAGGACGCCGATAGCCTAGAGCCTGAAACCGGGCGTAAAGAGGAGGGGGCGTTTTATCTTTGGAGCGAAGTGGAGCTGCGAAACGTTCTGGGAGCGGACACGGAGCCTTTCATCCGATATTTCGGAGTCGAGCCCTCGGGCAAACGTATCCTCCATGCCGGGCCATCCTCACCCCGCCCCGACCTTGGCCAGGCCAAGGCCAGGCTATTGGCCGCCCGCGCCGCCAGGCCTCGGCCGGGGCTGGACGACAAAGTCCTCGTCTCCTGGAACGGGCTCGCCATATCGGCCTTCGCCAAGGCCTGGCTGATTCTTGAGGAGCCCCAGTATCTCGCGGCAGCCCAGGTCGCCGCGGGCTTCATCCGCAAGCGCCTCTACGATTCAGACTCCAAGCACCTTTGGCGGCGTTGGCGAGGGGAGGCCGGGGTGCCGGCGATGGCCGACGATTACGCCTTCCTCGCCCAGGGCCTGCTCGATCTTTACGAGGCGGACTTCGACCACTCGTGGCTAGACTGGGCCATGGCGCTCGCCGAGGAGCAAAACCGCCTGTTCCTAGCCGATCAGGGAGGATTTTATTTGACGGCCGAGGGCCACGATAAGAACCTCATCCTGCGCGCCATGGACGACTCCGACAACGTGGAGCCTAGCGCCAGCTCTATTGGCGCCTTGAACCTTCTGCGCCTCCATCAGTTTACCCGCCGTAAGGACTTCCTGGAGGCGGCGGAGAAAACCCTTCGGCGCTTCGGCCCGCTTATGGAGCGGCGCCCCCTGTCCTTGGCGGCCATGCTCTCGGCTCTAAGCTTCCATCTCTCGAAGCCACGGCAGATCGTGATCGCGGGCGCTCCCGGGATGCCCGGCTACGAGGAAATGCTCCGGACCATACGTTCCCGCTTTTTGCCGGAGAAGATCACGGCCCTCGCCCGGCACATGCCCTTTCCCGAGGCTTTTGCGCCCAAGGACGGCAAGACGCTCATCTACATTTGCGCGGGGGGAGTCTGCGAACTTCCCATCATGGACGCCGCTCTCTTGAGAAAAACTCTCGACGCATTGCTTCCCAAGGCATGAAGGATCCGGCGCGGGGCAAGGAAATCCACCGCCGGGTCATGATGATGCTCGGCCTCATGATCACAGCCTTCGCTTTGGCCGCGGCCTATCTCGCCTTCGGGCCGGGGGGCAGTATGCCGCCGCTTTTCTTTGGCCATTGGCGGCGGCTAGGCCCGCCGTCAGGCGGGCCGGTGGTAAGAATTGCGAAGCATTCCGAAATGAGATGGCGCTCCTTAACTTCTGAGGTTCTTGAGGAAGCACGAAAACGAAACTGCCTCATTCTCCTGCACCTGGCAAGCCCGTCGTCGCGGGCTTCCCAGGTGCAGGAGGAAGTCTTCAACGATTCCCGCGTTGAGTCATGGATCGAGGGTCGCGCCATTGCCGTGAAGGAAGACCTCGACGAAAGACCGGACCTGCAGCTGCGCTTCGGCGCCGGCCTTCGCGCAAGCCTCGCCCTCATCACGCCCTCCGGAGAGGTTCTCGGGGCCTCGGCCGCGGGCTCGCCCGGGCTTTTCCTCAACTGGGCCAGGGCATTGGAGGCGGCTTACCGCAGAAATCCCGCGGCCATTGACGCGGCGCTTAAGAAGCGCCGCGAGGGCGCGCGCTTTCGCCCTCCTCTGGACTCTGCCGTCTTGGGTCCTGAGGATCCGGTCTGGGGCGGGGTTCATAGGTCGGCGGTGGAATACGAGAAATTGCTGGCAGATCAGGCCCGCACTTTGGAGGCCGAATCAGAACCCCAGAGAGCCTCCAGAGCGCTTTCTTATGTGCGGCATTTCCTTTCAGCCCCTGCGGGAGGTTATTTCAACGCCCAAACCGGGGAGCTCCTGCGGCCGGACGGCCGGATCGTGGAGGGGCGCTATTATTTCTCCCTCCCCGAGGCCAAGCGCCGGGGTTTGGGAATTCCCGCCGTGGACAAGCGCCTCTTCGCGGCCCCCAACGCGGCCATGGCGGCAAGCGTTCTCGCCTCGCCCCATGCCCGGGGGCAGGACCGCGAGCAGGCCCTCAAGACCTTGCGGCGCTGGCGCCAAGAAGACCTCTTGGGGGGCTGTGTTGTTCACCGTCTCGGGGGGCCGGCCTCTTGTTTTCTCCAAGACCAAACGGCCATGGGGGAGGCATTTCTCACCGGATACCAGCGGACCGGAGACCCCGCCTATCTCAAGGCATGCGTTGCCATCTTTCGGGGAGCCGAGAGACATCTCGCCGACCCCGTCTCGCGGGGATTGCGGGACCGGCCGGGAGATGGGGTTCTCATCCCAGCGCTTAACGCGGACGCCGGGCGGTTTTACCTGAAGCTCGCCCAGGCTCTCCCCCGGGCCGCGCCGGAGAAAGGCATCCTCCTTGCCTGGGGAGGGAGCTTGCTGAGATTATTTGCTAGGATCAAATGATGCCGCATTTTAGGAGGAACTCCATCATGAAATTCGTCCCATTCTCTTTGCTGCTGGCCGCGCTTGCAAGCGCGCCCCTTCTGGCCCATGAGGGCCACGACGCCAAGGCCCACGCCAAGCATGAGGCGGCCAAGACCGCTGGCCCTGGAACCCTTTCCGGAGAGATCGTGGACATGGCCTGCTACATGGGCCACGGCGCCATGGGGAAAAAACACTCCGACTGCGCCAAGCAATGCATCCTGGGCGGAGCCCCCATGGGCCTGGTCACTGAGAAGGGCGGGGTTTACCTGCTGGTCGAAAACCACGACAAGAAGGAGGCCTACGTTCAAGCCAAGGACTTGGCCGGGAAAAGCGCCAAGCTCTCCGGCACGATCGCCAGCCGCGGCGGGGTGCAGGCCCTGATTGTGGATAAGATCGAGAAATAAGCCCCGGCGGCTGCCGGACCCGCGATGGAATTATTCCTCCTGCACCCGGCCTTCGTGCATTTTCCGATCGCCCTTCTGTCGCTCGGGCTTGCGGCGGAGCTCTCCTCTTTCCTGAGCCGGGGCTCAGGAAACCTCGCCAGGGCTTCCTCCGCGCTGCTATGGCTGGGGACCGCGGCGGCCTTGGCCGCCGCGGGACTTGGGCTCCTGGCCGAGAAAACGGTCCCGCACGTTCCGAGGGCCTGGGAGACCTTCGCCGAGCACAAGAGCCTCGGCCTATGGACTGCAGGGGTTTTCAGCCTCCTTTCCGCGTGGCGCTGGCTCAAGCCCTCGGCCGGACCGCGGCTTTTTCTCGCGGCATGGCTTGCCGCGACGGGATTGCTATTCTCGGCGGCCTACCACGGAGGAGAGCTCGTCTTCCACTATGGAGTTGGGGTCCTTACCACTCGCTAGTCGGACCTTTTTTGGGGGCGAGGGAAATCAAGTAGTCGGCCACGGCCGAGATCTCGTCTTGCTTCAACACCTCCGCCCATTTCGGCATAAAAATCATGGGCGGGGGAGCGTTGGGGTCGGCTGGAGCGGGGAAAACGCCTCCCGCGATTTTCTTTTCCAGTTCTTCCTTGGAGTAGCCCTCCGCGACCTTGGTGAGGGAGGGGATGAGCCCCCCGACCACGTTATTGTTGGGATAGCCCCCGCGCCCCTTCTCGGCATGGCAGGCGACACAGCCCGCCAAATTGAAGATCATCTCCCCGCGCTTGAGCGGATCCTGGAGGATTTCAGGATGATTCCAGGGTCGGCCGCCCTCCCAGGCCTGCCCCTTCTGGGTGGATAGATAGGCCACCAAAGCGGCACGCATCTCCTGGTTGAGGTTGAAATTGGGCATGACGGTTTGCTTGCGCCAGGAATGCGGGTTTTTGAGCCAGGCGTCGAGCCACTGTGGGCTCTTTCTGAAACCGATAAAAGTCAGATTGGGTCCGTAGGAGCCGCCGACCGCGCCGACTTGATGGCATTGGCGGCAGCCCAAGGCGTTGAAATAGGCCTGGCCTCTGGCTTCGGGAGAGGAGGCTCTCTGGCAGGCGGCCAGCGCCGCGGCGGCTAAGATCACGAGACAAGCGGAAGTTTTCAACCTCATTTAAACTCCTCCGAACAAAAGCATTCCGAACAGGAGAGGCAAATAGGCCAATGAGGCCATGAACAGGCGGCGCGTGTCCAAGGCGGCCAAGGTCCAACTGGCGCGCATTCCAAGCCCCAGATAAGCCGTGCTTAAGAGCAAAGCTCCGATGGCGTAGCCCAGCCCCGCCATACCCAAGAATAGGGGGAAGAGACTGGCCAAGAGCACCGTGAAGGAGTGGAGCGCCATCTGGAAGGCCGTCAGGCCTCCATTGGGATCGACCACCGGCATGACGCGAAAGCCCGCGGCCGCGTACTCCTCGCGATAGATCCAAAACAGGGAAAGAAAGTGTGGGATCTGCCACAAGAACTGGATCGCGAACAGAGCCCAGGCGCGAGGCTCAAGATGGCCCATTCCTGCGGCCCAGCCGATCAATGGGGGCATGGCTCCGGCCGCGGCCCCCAGCCAAGTAGTATGGGGAGTGATCTTTTTGAGCGGTGTGTATAGTCCCAAATAGAGAATCAACGTTAAAGCCGTTAGGGCTGCCGCCAGGCCTCCCGCCCCCGCCGCCAGGAGGCCGATTCCGGCGGCCGAAAGCGCGCCGCCCAGGGCCAAAGCGGCCTCCGGTTTTACGGAGCCCGCGGGGAGGGGGCGGGAACTCGTGCGGCGCATGAGCCGGTCCTCGCGGCGCTCCAGGTACTGATTGAGGACGCCGCAGGCGCATGAGGAAAGGGCGGTGCCGGCAAGCAGGCAGAGCAGCGGCCGCGCATCCCGGGCTCCCGAGAGCCAGTACCCAAGCCCGGAGGTCGACATCACCATGAGGGCGATGCGGCCCTTGAAGAGCGCGAGAATGTCCTTGGTCATGGCTGGCGCAGGGACCGCAAGGTCCAAATCACGCAAGTGCCCAGAATCAAGGCCCCCGCGGCCACATGGCAGGCGGTAAGAGCGGCCGAGAAGTTGATGGCGCGCCCCAAGTCCAGCACGAAGCGGGCCCTAAACGACTCGAAACCTAGAAACCACTGGAGGGGCAGAAGGAAAGCGAGCATAAGCGCGGGCCTGGCCAGGGCCGCGCGGTCCCCGCCCCGGGCCCAGGTCTGGTAGAGGAGGTTCCCAAGGGTGGCCGAGGCGGCGAAGGCCCAGAGAAAATGCAGCCACAACCCCGAGCGGGCGTGGCGCACCAAGGCGCCCCAAAGAATCTGGAGGTAGACGGCCCCAAGCGCCCAGGCGCCCGCCTTCCAGAGGCCGCTTTCCGCGGGCTCGGGAGCAGAGCCCGCGTACCACGGAGACGTCGCCTGCGCCAAAGCCAAAAGAAGGCAGAACACGGCCTGGCCGAGGCAGGCGTGGGCAATCGAGACCGGGTGGGGCAGGCCCCAGAGCACGGTAATTCCTCCCAGAAGCGCCTGCAGCAAAATCGCGCCGGCGGCGGCGTAAGCCAAGCTCTTGACCCAAGCTCGAGTTTCTTTGAGGCGCAGTCCCAAGGCCAGGGCGCAGGCCAGAATCGCCACCAGGCCTGCGATCACGCGATGCCCGTGCTCGAAGAAGACTCCGCCTTCCATCCTCGGGAAAAACTGGCCGAAGGAGAGTGGCCAGTCCGGAACGGCCAGGCTCGAGCCCGTCGAGGTGACCAGGCCTCCGGCTAGGATCAGGAAGAAAGCCAGAACCGCGGTGAGCTCCGCCAGGGGATGGATCCAAAGAGGAAGAGGGGGCATCACGCGGAGCGGGCCTCGCTGGCCGCGCGGTTTCTTTCGATCCGCCACATGGTCCAGGCCAAGGCCCCCAGAATGGAGAAGGTAAATCCCAAGAGGACGACGAGCCCCCAGCCGAGGCCGCGGAACAGCCCGCTCTGCTGGGGCTGCCCAAAACAGACCGCGCAGGCGTGAGCCGCGGCGGGCGAGAGAAGCCACAGGACCGCGGCTGGCGCGAGCGCCTTTTTCATAAGAGTTCCTTGTGCCTTCGCATGAACCATCGCAAATAGAAGAGCCCGAGGCTCAGGCCGAGGGCGGACGAGCCCGCCATCATCCAGGCCAGCTCTCCGCGCGAGAGCTGGCCTAACGACCAATAGCCCAGAAACCCCATCAGCGCCAGGCTTGTCAAGATGAAAAAGAGATGGAAATTCTTGAGAGACATCTAGCGAATGCGCGTCTCGGAGGGGCTCTCCTCGGAGGCGACAGAGACCGCAATCCGGGCCCTGCGGTCGGCGATGGAGACGCTGTCTTTGATGGGCGCCAAAAAAAGGAAGGACATGAAGAAGATGGTGACGCCCAGCAGGCCATAGATGACGATCCTCTCGCCCTTCAAGTGCATGAAAAACGCGGCCACCAGCCCCGCCTTGAGCGTGGCGATGGCCATGCCCACGGCCACGCCGGCCGCGATGGGGAGATGGAGGTATGAGACCAGGACGGTCACGACGGTCAGCACCATCAGCGCGCCGAATATCGCGAGGTAAAGCTTCACGTCGGCTTGGGAGTGTCCCTTCATGTTTATAGCAGGTATAGGGCCGGGAAGAGAAATATCCAGACGATGTCGACGAAGTGCCAGTAAAGGCCGGCCCCCTCGACCCGCCCGACAAAGAGAGGATGATCCCACTCCTTGCCGCTCAAATAATACAGCGCGCTGTTGACGATGATCCCGCCGATCACATGAAGGCCATGCAGGCCGGTCATGGTAAAGTAGATCGCGAAAAAGATGTTGGTGGAGGGGTAGTGGTGGTGATGGAACTTCGTGCCGTACTCGACGGACTTGACGGCGAGGAAGGCGAACCCGAGCAGTATCGTGATCCCCATGAACTTCCTAAAGCCCGCCAAATCCCGCTCCACGGCCTTGGCATAGGCCAAGACCATGGTCACGCTCGAGGTGATGAGAACGAAGGTGTTCATCATGGCCAAGGGCACATTGAGGGTTTCCCAGCCGCGCGGCCAGGAGGCCGACCCTAGCCGCAGGACCAGGTAGGTGGTGAACAAGGTCGCGAAAAGCATGACCTCCGAGGCCAGGAAGAGCCAGACGCCGAGCTTGGCGTTGGAAACTCCGCTGCCGGCGCATTGCGGCGCGGAGGCGGCCATGGCGGAATTCATGCGGCCTCCACGTTTTGGGGAATATAGTCCCGCTCGCAGCCGCGAGGGGAGTAATCATAAGGCTCCCGGTAGACGCAGGGGGGTTTCTCGAAGTTGCCGTGCGGAGGAGGGGAAGGGCAGGCCCATTCAAGAGTCGTGGCCTGCCAGGGATTCTCCTCGCTCTTCTGGCCTTTGAAAATGCTGTGGAAGAAGTTGTAAATGAACGGCGCTTGAAACAGGAGGAGAAGGTAGGCCGAGGCCGTGCTCACGACGTTGAGATGCTGGGTGGTGAGGTTGTGGGCTTGGGCCGTGGGATCCCATAGGCGGCGGGAAACCCCGGCCATTCCCATGATGAACATCGGGAAGAACACGCCGTTCATCGAGAGCAAGGTGCCCCAGAAATGAATCCGTCCGAGCCTGTCGTCCATTTTGCGGCCGAACCATTTGGGAAACCAATGGTAGACCCCGGCCATGAGACCGATGATGGAGCCGGTCACCACCACGTAGTGGAAATGCCCGATCACGTAGTAGGTGTCGTGGAGGTAAATGTCCGTGGCGGTCAGGCCCAGGGGAAGCCCGGTGAGGCCGCCGATGCCGAACATGGGCAGGAAGGCCAGGGCGAAGAGCATGGGGGTCGTGAAGCGAATCGAGCCCCCCCGCAGGCTGTAAATGAGGCAGGTCAAAATGGCGACGGAGGGCACCGAGATGATCATGGTGGTGACGAGGAAAAAGTTGCTCAAGATTGGGCTCATCCCGCTGATGAACATGTGATGGGCCCAAACCACGAAGGACATGACCCCCACGGATATCATCCCCAGGACTATCGTTTTATAACCATGCAGGGGCTTGCGGGTGTTGGCGGCCATGATCTCTGCCACGATGCCCATGGGGGGAAGCACGAGGACATAGACCTCGGGATGCGCGAGGAACCAGAACAGATGCTGCCACAGCAGGGGTTGGCCTCCCCCGGAGGCCCGGTGCCTCAGCCCCAAGACCACTAGATCCGAGGGGATGTAGAAGCTGGTTCCGGCCACCCGGTCCATGAACTGAAGCACGGCGGCCGCCTCAAGGGGGGGGAATGCCAGGAGCAGGAGCACGGAGGTGACCAGCTGGGCCCATACGAAGACCGGCATGCGCCAGAGGCTCATGCCCCGAGCCCGCATGTTCAAGGTCGTGACGAGGAAATTGATGGCGCCTAAAAGCGAGGAGGTGATGATGATGACCATGGCCAGGAGCCAGACGGTCTGTCCGGGATTTATGATGGAAAGCGGGGGATAAGAGGTCCAGCCCGACTGGGCGGCCCCACCCGGAAGGATGAAGGACGAAAGCATGAGAAGCCCGCCGGGAAGATAAAGCCAGTACGACATCATGTTAAGCCTCGGGAAGGCCATGTCGGGCGCCCCGATCTGAAGGGGAAGAACGTAATTGCCGAAGGCGCCCACGGCCAAGGGAACGATGCCCAAAAACACCATGATGGTGCCGTGCATGGCGCCGAGCGCGTTATAAAACTCGCCGGTCATCACTCCGTTGGGGGCGAGGCTAGGGGAGAGAAGTTTCCCTATTATGGGGATGGGCTGGCCCGGGAAAGCCAGCTGCCAGCGCATCAGGAGCATGAGACCGAACCCGGCCAAGAGGAAGAGCATGGAGGTCATCAGGTACTGCAGGCCGATGACCTTGTGGTCCACCGAGAAAACGTAGGCGCGCAGCCACCCCGAGGGGGCTTGGGCGTGTTGGTCGTGGGCTGCGTCGTGGGTTACCATGTTGATGGGGCCTTGGCGGGCTCGGGGGCTTGCGCGGCCTGGGCCTTGAGCCAGCCTTGGTATTCCTCCGGATTCTCGACGAACACCTCGCCTCTCATCAAGCTGTGCGCAAATCCGCAAAGCTGGGCGCAGGTGATCTCGTAGTGCCCAACCCTGTTGGGCTCCACCCAAACCGGGATGGTGAGGCCCGGCACGGCGTCCTGCTTCAAGCGGAACTCCGGCACGAAAAAGCTGTGGATGACGTCCTTGGAGCTGAGATGGATGAGAGTGGTCTTGCCCAGGGGGAGATGAAGCTCGTTGGCGCCCACCACGTCGTCCTGGGCGGCGGGATCGTCGCGGTCTAGCCCTATGGGATTGGAAAAATGCACCAGATCCGGGCTTCTGCGGCCAAATTTGCCGTCCGGGCCGGGATAATGCACGTTCCAGGCGAACTGCTCGGCGACGAGCGCTACCTGGTTCGACTCCTGGGATTTTGGGGAGTGAATTTTAATCCGAGACCAGACCGGAATGGCGTACAGGGAGATGAGCGCGATCTCGAAGATCAGGACGACGATATCCGGAATCAGGCTCGTGGAAAACAAACCATGGTCGTCCTCCCGCTGGGCCGCCACGCCCTCGCGGCGCCGATAACGGACCAGAAGATAGGCGAAAAAAATACCCCACAGCACGAATATGACAAGCATCGCGACGTGAATGAGCTTGAGTCCGAAATCGATGTCCTTGGCGAAGGTTGAGGCCGCGATCGGCAGCCCCATGCTGTAGTTGGAATTCATCGAACTTATAACAAATTATCAAATCCGCGGCCGCCTTTGCAACTTTTCGTCCACGAGCCGGCTTGACAGCCGGCGAGTCTCGACCCATACTATCGGCGCCATGCTCCCAAAGGCTTATTGTCTTGCGGCGCTGCTATTGACCGCGGGCGCTTCGAGGCTCTTTGCATGGGGAGAACTGCCGTTCGAGCAGCTCTGGGGCCGATGGAGGGTGGCGGAGAGAACCGGCTTGATTTACGACATCTCGAAAATGACCTCGCGTCAGCTCGCTTTTTTTTTCCCCTTGGAGGCGCGGGTCCAAAACAGCAGGGCTACGGCCGGCCTCATTGAATTCATCGAGGCGGGCAAGGTGAATGCCAATAACATAGGAATAGGCGGGAGCCTGGAGCTGGTAAGTCCTGTCGAATCGATTGAAAACACTGCCCAGGTAATATTCTCCTTGCGCTCGAAATTCTTTTTGGATGACGACGGCAAATTCCGGCTCCGAGCGGACTTGCGCTGCGCGCGGCAAGAAGATGAAAACGGCCCCAGACTCTCCTGCGCCGTTGTCTGGAGCAAGCTCTATCGTCAGCCTGCTTCCGAGAAGAGAATCCATTACACGCTCGCGGGCGTGGTGCGTGAGGATTATGTGTTGAGGCCCGCGCCGTTCACCAGGCGTCCTTAGACCCGGGCCCCTCGGACTTGAGAGAGAAAAGGTACTCCGCTAAGGAGTCAAGCTCGCTCTCCTTCAATACCTGGCCCCAAGCCGGCATGGACACCAGAGGCTGGGGGCCTTTCGGATCGGCTTTCTGGGGCGCCGAACCCGCACGGATCTTGCGCGCAAGCTCTTCCTTCGTATAGCCTTTGGACGTATCCAGGAGCGCCGGAATACGGCCTCCCGCGACGTTGTTGTTGGGGAAACCTCCTAGCCCGCCCTTGCCGTGGCAGGCAGAGCAGCCGGCGCGGTTGAACAGGACCCTCCCCCTCTCTGCCCCGGAGAGGCCCTCTTGGTCCCAAGGCGCGGAGCCCTCGCGGTAACCCTGGCCGCGCAAGGTGGAGAGGTAGTCCGCCACGGCCTTGCGGGCCTCGTCCGATAGGCGGGGGTTGGGCATCAAGGCGTCGCTTTTCCAGGCACGGGGATCTCGCAGCCACGCCTCGAGCCATGCCTTGCTATGTCGGAAGCCCACGAAAGTCAGATCAGGGCCGCCGCTGCCGCCCTGGCCCGCGATTTTGTGGCAGACCCTGCAATTGAGGGCTTTGTAATAAGCCGCGCCCCCGCCCGGCTCTTGGGTCTTTTTCTGGCAGGAGGCCAGGGCCGCGAGGAGGAGGACGCAAGTCCAGGAGCGCCAATTCGGCATCATTCAGATTCTATAAAAATGATAAAATTAAGCCAATCAGCAGCCAGGAGGTATATGGGGAACTTGGGATATGGGGAACTCCTAGTCATTCTCGTGGTGGGCCTCATCTTGTTCGGGCCCAACAAGATTCCGGAATTCGCCCGCCAATGCGGCCGGGCGGTCAATATGTTCAAGAAGGGTCTGCGCGAGGGCCTCGATGAGGACGGGCCGGAAAAAAAATCCGAATAACATAGGTGGCAGGAGTCAAAAAGACCGTATTCACGGCCGGATGCTTTAACAGGCTTCATAAGGCCCATCTGCGCCTGTTGGGCGCTGCCCGCGCCATGGGAGACCGCCTGGTCGTGGTGCTGTCCCATGACGCGCACAACAGAAAGCCCAACGCCGTTCCCGCGAAGCTGCGCCGCAAGCGCCTGAAGGCCCTGGGCGTGGCCGACGAGATCCTGATAGGGCGCCCGGACAGCTTCGCCCGCTCCCTGCGCCAAGTTCGCCCGGACATCCTGGTTCTCGGCTACGACCAGCGCCTGCCGGACGCCGAGACAGAGAAGGCGGCGGCCGAGCTCGGGGTGGAAATCAAGGTCCTTCCGTGGTTCCCGGGCAAGGAGGAGCGTATCCCATGACCCCGCCTCTGGAAGCGCATCTTGACGTTCCCATGCCACTGGCCGAGCACTTGATTGAACTGCGCGAGCGCCTAATCCTCTGCCTGCTTGCCTGGGGTGTAGCCGCCGCTGCGGTTTACCGCTATTCTGGCGCGGCCCTCTCTTGGCTGGTGCGCCCCGCCGGCACCTTGGTGTTCCTGGCGCCCACCGAGGCCTTCATGACCAGGCTCAAGGTCGGCTGCTACGGCGGCTTCATGCTCGCTTTTCCCTTTATATTCAGCCAGGCCTGGCTGTTCGTGGCCCGCGCTTTCGACAAGAACTGGCGCCGCAAGCTGGTCCCGATCCTGCCCGCCTCGTTCTTCCTTTTCCTGCTTGGAAGCGGATTGTGCCTGACCGTCGTGGTTCCGGCCGCGATGAGGTTCCTGCTGGCCTACGGAACGGAGAACTTAAAGCCCCTCCTGAGCCTCGGCGCCTACCTTGATTTTGCGTTGGGACTGGCCCTCTCCTTCGGCCTGGCTTTTCAGTTGCCCTTGGTGCTTTACCTCCTCAACCAGGCCGGCCTCGTTTCCCGGACCCAGCTCGCCTCTTGGCGCAGGCCCGCGTATTTTCTGTGCTTCGTGTCCGCGGCCTTCCTGACGCCGGGCCCCGACGTTATTTCCCAGGCGAGTCTGGCGCTGCCCGCAGCGCTCCTCTACGAGCTTTCCCTTCTTCTGATGCGCCGCGATGCCTGAGGACCATGGCGACCGCGGGCTCTATCTTTTCTTCGCCCTGAACTACTTGGCCCAGGGCTTGGGCGGAATCGTCTATGAGCCGATTTCCTACCTGCTCAAGGACTCCCTCGGCCTTTCCGCGGGGCAAAGCGCGGTTTTCATCGGCTGGATGACCTTCCCATTCCTCCTCAAGCCCTTGTTCGGCGTCCTCTCCGATCTCTGCGCTTATAAAGGGCGCCGCCGCAGGCCCTTGCTGCGCCTGCTCTCTGGCCTGGCCGCGCTCGCATGGATCTGCTTGGCGCTCCGGGGGCGGCACAGCTACGTGCCTTTGTTGGCCGCGCTCATCATGGCCAACGTGGGCCTGGTGGCCGCTGACGTGGCCTGCGACGCGGTCATGGTGGAGCAGGGGAAGAAAACCCGAAAGACGGGAATCTATCAGGCCGTCCAAATCGGAGTCCTTTACGCCTCTCTCGTCTTCACGGGCCTGGGCGGCGGCTGGCTTTCCGCGCACATGCCCATAGCCAGGATTTTCCTCATGGCCTCGATTTTCCCGCTCATGATCCTTTGGTCGAGCCGCTGGTCCCGGGAGGGATTAGCCCCGGCGCCGGCGCGCCGGGGGCTCTCGGGGATTCTTTCCCTGCTCAAAGGCGGCCGCTTCTGGGCTTTGAGCCTTTTTATCTTTCTTTTTAATTTTTACCCGTTCCTGGGCACGGCCCAGTTCTATTATCAAAGCGAATTCCTGAAGCTGAGCCCGATATTCATAGGCTCGTTGAGCACCTTGGCGGGGCTGGCCGGAGCCATGGGAGCGGGCTTTTACGCAAGAAGTGCCAGCAAGTTGATCTCGCCCATTCTCCTGCTCCGGGTCGGAGTTTTAGCAGGAGGGCCTTTAAGCCTTCTTTATCTTCTTTACCTGGGCCCGATTTCCGCGGCGGCCCTCACGTTGCTGTTCGGATTCTCGGGGGTGGTTTTTAGGCTGGCCCTGATGGATCTGGCCGCGCAGTCCTGCCCCGACCATGCCGAGGCCTCCAGCTTCGCGCTCTACATGTCGGTGTTCAACCTGGCGGCCTGGGCCTCCAACATGGCGGGGGGGAAGCTCTACGACGTCCTGCGCGGCCATTGGGCGACGGGCTCCCACGCCGACTACCAGGCCATGGCGGCCCTGACCTTGATCGGGACGGCGAGCACCTTGTGCTGTCTTCCTTTATTGTCTCGATTAGGGAATAATTCGGCGACCGCCTAGGTAGCGGGCCTTATAATATTTCTTCTCGAGCTCGGCGATCACCACGCCGCGCGAGGATGAGGCGTGGATAAAGCGCGGGCCCTCCCGAGAAACAATCATGCCCACATGGGAAACGCCGACTCCCATGGTGTTGAAAAAAACCAAGTCTCCTTCACGCAGGCTCGCGTACTCCACGGGAAGTCCCGTTTGCCATTGCTGGCGGCTCACACGTGGAATTCCCACCAGGTTCTCGCTGTAGGTGTTCTGGGTGAGGCCGGAGCAGTCTATGCCGTTATGCGTGGTCCCTCCCCAGACATAGGGGGTGCCCAAGTAGGAGTAGGAGCTTCCCTTGAGCCCGGGCCAGACGCTGGACAAGACGGGCGGCGGCGCTGCTGGCGCGGCGCGGCCCTTGGGCCCAATGGGCGGCTTTACTGGCGCCGGTTTTTCCACGGCCCCCCGCTCCGCCTTCTTCGGCGCCTCAACAGCCGGCCGGGGAACCGGCTCGGATTGAGGCTTGGCTTCGTAGACGAATTTTTCCGCCGGCTTGCGCGAGAAGGCTCCCTCGTAGGAGGGCAGCTCCGGCTTGGCGCCCGAGGTCTTCAGCTTGCGAAAATAGGCCCGCGCCGATTCGCAAAGAGCTCCGGGCTTGCGCCCATTTTTAGCCATGTTTCCGAAGAGATAGACCGCGTAATCCCGGATCTCGAAGTTCTCCTTGATTCCTTGGACCAAGGCCCATTTGAGGGTGTTGAAGGATGAATCCTCCCATTCGCCCTCCATGGCGTTTCGAACCAAGTCCGCGGCCACGTCGCCTGGAACCCGGTTCTCCACCAGCTGCTGGTAGCCATTGGCCCAAACGCTCAAGCTCTCTGCCGAGACCTTCTTGCGATAGCCGTAAAGCGCGATCCCTTCCACCACCTCGCGGGGAGCCCCGCGCGAAATGGCCTGATAAGCGGAGAATGCCACCTCCGCGATTCTTTCCGCCGGGGCGGCGTCAAGGGAGCCCTCCACGAGCATGTGGAGGGCCGCTTGCGCGGCGTCGGGGCGATCCTTGGGCACGACCTGGAGGGCGTAACTCGCGAATCGCTCCTTAACGGCCTCGAGGATTTCCGATCTCTCATCGGCGGAAAAGCCCCTGTCTTTCTCAAGGGCCGCCGCGAGATATTCCACGACGTTTTGACGGCCCTGGGCCCAGAGGGACGGCGCCCAGAGGCAGAAGATCAGCGCCAGCATTCCGCGCGGGCCCATGACTCAGCGGGACCTGCGCAGGACTTCCTCGTGCATTTCCTGTTCGAGGTCCTCCATGCTCTTGATCTCCTCGAGGATCAGCCGCTCGCGGTCGTAGGGCTTGCTTTCCGTGACCATTTCACGTTTGAAGACGGTGGCCCCGGCGGGCCGAGAGGGCGCCGGGGCCGCGCTCGGGGCGAGGGCTGGAGCTGAAGGCGCGGCGACAACCTTGGGGCTCGACGCATTCCCAAGCGGCTCCGAGGGGCGGGGCGCCGAGGCGGCTTGGGGTCGGGCGTAGGCAAACTTCACCCCATTCTTCTCGAGCCAGCGCTTGGCCACGTCGGCCTTCACCGAGAAGTTAACGGCCGTGATGGCCAGGCCGTCCGCGGCCTTCCTGGCCATGGAGGTGTTGACGCCGATGATTTGCCCCGCGGCGTTCAAGAGCGGTCCCCCGGAGTTGCCTCGGTTGATGCTGGCGTCGGTCTGGAAGGCGTGCTTGCCCTTGACCCCGCCCAAATCGGCGACCACGCTGCTGATCACCCCCGTGGTCAGGGTCCACAGCCCGCCCTGCTCCGGATGGCCGATTGCGGCGACTCGCTCGCCCACCTCGATTTGTGCCGGGTCTCCCAGAGAAAGGGCGGCAGGGGCGGAGACTCCGCCCTTAAGCTCAATCAGGGCCAGGTCCAGCGCCGGATCCCAGGCCAGGATCTTGGCTTCCACGGGGTTGGCCAGGTCCTCCTTGGGGCTTCCCGTCATCTTGGAAGGCTTGAAATAGACGTGAATCGCCGGCCAAGGCTGGCGGGTCGAATCCCGGACCACCACGTGGGCGTTGGTCAAAATCCTGCCAGATGCGTCTATCACGCTTCCGCTTCCAACTTCACCAACGCCCTCTGGACTTGAGGCCAGGATGAACACCACCGCCCTCGATGCGGCGCCGTAAATTTTCCGCGGAGCGAATTCTCCATCGGTCACGGCATCGCGGGATGTAGGAAGCTCGATCGTGGAGTTCAGGGAGGCGGTCTTGCCCGCGGGAGCGGCCGACGCGGTCCGCAGGGGGGCCCTCGAAAGTTCCAGATAGGCCTGCCCCGCCAAGAGGTGGGCCCTCGCCTCCTGCTCGGCTGGAAGATTCTTCTCCTGCCATGAACTCTGCAGGTTCTTGAGCATCTCGTC
The DNA here is from genome assembly GCA_016218575.1 of Elusimicrobiota bacterium. Classification (NCBI taxonomy): domain Bacteria; kingdom Pseudomonadati; phylum Elusimicrobiota; species Elusimicrobiota bacterium. Next base: position 164,514 of record JACRDN010000005.1, on the reverse strand, counting down.
GATGGAAAGCGTGGCTGGATCGAAGGCCCGGCCCTCGCCCGCAGGTTTCGACTCCAAGGGGGGAGTCAAGGCCCGGCAATACTCTCCCCAACCCGCAGCGACCAAGCCTGCGTCGCTGAGATCGGAGGATGAAGAGCCCAGGAAGGCCTTCAATTTCTCGGGGATGGCGTCCTGGCTCCCTGACCCGGCCCAAAGCGCCAAGGAACGCCTGACATCGGACTTAAACCCGCTTTTTTGGCTCCTTTCCAGGGCCTGCACCCACTGTGACACGGCCAAGGCCCGGTAAATGGCCCTGAGCCGGTTCTCATCCTGGCTTGAGCGGGAATCCGAGAAGAGCCCTTGGCGCAACAGGAAGGCATTGTCAAGAAGGCGTTGATCAAGGTTCTCCCCCTGATCCATGGGAATGCCGCCTCTCACCGCGGCCACGGCCGCGGACACCCGGGCCTTGCGCACTGGCTCCGAATTCAGGTAGCTCGAAACCTGGGCGGCCAAGCGGCTCAGCCCCGAGGGCTGGGCCGCCTTCCGGGAATGGGCCGGATTGGGGAGGGAAAGCGACAGCAAGGCGAAAATCAGGCTTAATTTTCTCATAGCCTGAATTTAACAGAGGGCGGCGACTTTGTCAATAGAACTTAGAACTTGAGACGGAGGACCTCGTTCCTGAAAACCCACTCCCCGGAACTGAGCCGGCTCTCTGACCGGCGGAAAAACCAGGGCTCGATATGGGTCCTCCGAGCTGTGCTATAATCACCTTGTTTTATGGCCATGCGCGGGAAATTGAAGATTCTGGTTGGAATCGCCGCGGCGTTCCTCGGGCTTTCCCTGCTCATCGCGGCCCTGGCTCCTTTCCTGCTCAGGAAGTACCTGCCTCCGGAGAAAATCCGCGCCCTGCTCGTCGGCCAGGCGCAAAAAACCCTGAGACGCGAGCTGCGCCTGGGGGAGGTCTCCTGGAGCCTGGTCAAGGGACTTTCCGCCAGGGACCTCGCCGTGTCCGAATTCCCCGACTTCAAGGCGGGCACCTTCGCGCAGATGCGCTCCTTCGACCTGAAGGTCCGGATTCTGCCGCTCCTGCGCCGGAAACTTATCGTGGACCGGGTCAGAATCGAGGGCTTGGCCCTGTCCGTGGTCAAACGCAGCGACGGCTCCTACAATTTCACGGACTTGTCGGCCTCGAGCGCTCCGGCCAAGCCCCAGCCCTCCGCCGGGGCCGCGGCCGGAGCGGGCGTGGCCCTTCCGCTCTCCTTCGACGTCAACCGCGCCCACATCTCGGGCAGCCGCTTCACTTACCAGGATTTGGCTCAAGGCGAGCATGCGGAAATCTCGGGGCTCGAGGCCGTGATCAAGAATTTCCGCCTGAGCGGGCCTTTCGAGCTGGAGCTTTCCTTCAAGAGCTCGGGGAGGCTCTTCAAGCGCTCCGTCCGCGGGGGGCTGTCTTTCTCCGGCTCGCTGGACCTGGGAAACCAGGACCCGGCGAGAATCTCGGCCGACATAAAACAACTCACCGTCCGCTATCTTGACTGGCGAGCCCAAGCCGAGGGAAAGATCGAAAATCTCAAAAAGCCGAAAGGGCAATTGGCTTTCAGCTTCCTATCGAAGGAAGCTGAAATACTGAGCGGTGAAGTTTCCGGCGCCGCCGTCCTGCCCGGGCCCGAGGCCCAGGCCGCTTTCGAGGGGGATTTCCAGGTGAAGACCCCCGGCTTCAAAGGGAATGCCTTGAGCGGCCTGGTGGCATCCCTTCCTCCGGGACTGCGCGTGCCCGCCTTCAAATCCTCCGGAAGGGCCGCCCTTAAAGGGGACGCGCTCGAGCTTTCTCCCCTCAAACTTGAAGGCTCGGCGGGTATCATGGATATTTCTGGGCGGATTTCGGGCTGGAAAGCCAAGAAGCCGGACCTGGATATCCATATCGCCTCCCGCTTGAACCTGCCGGAGCTTAAGGCCGAAGACATTCCCCTGCTCAAACTTGCGCCCAAGCTCGTCATGCCCGCGGCCAAGGTAGACCTTCAGGCCGGGATAAAAGGGCAGGACCTGAGCCTCTCTCGCTTGCGCCTGGAAACGCGGCAAGGATCTTTCCAGGCCTCGGGAACGGTGAAAAAAGCGACCTCTCCCAAGCCGGAATTCGACCTCGAGATGGCGGCCAACCTTTCCATTCCCGCCTTTAATACCTCGGCCCTCCCTGTGCCCGTTGCGCAGATCCCGCCCGGCCTGAGCGTGCCGCCCTTTTCCCTTGACGCCCAGGTCACCCTTAAGGGGACCGACGCGCGGATTTCCAGGTTCAACCTCAAGACGGGCTGGGGAAAAATGGCCGCCACGGGCGTGGTCAGGCAGGCGCTGGGAGACAAGCCGCTCCCCGATCTCTCCCTTTCCGTCGATCTAGACTTGCCCGAGCTCAAGGCCGGAGAGATTCCTTTCTTGAAGCTTCCGCCGAGCTTCATCACCCCCGCGGCCGCCATCGCGGGCCGGGTTCGTCTCCAGGGCGACACTTTGAGCGTTGACAGCCTCGAGGCCAAGAACAAGGCCGGAATGGTCGCGGTGTCGGGGGTGGTGCAGAAGGCCTTCTCGCGGCGCCCGAAGCCCAACCTCGACGTTACGGCCAAGCTCTCTTTGCCCGCTCTGCGTGCCGCCGATATCCCGTTTGCGGGCCTTCCCGCGGGCCTTGAGCTTCCGCCTTCCCGTTGGGACGGGGCGCTCTCCGCGACTTTGGACGAGGCCAAGATCAAGTCCTTGAGAATTCTCATCGGAAGCAATGATGTTGAACTCTCCGGCAAGATCTCCGCCTTGCGCGCGCCCAGGCCCAGTCTAGACCTCCTAGTGAAGTGCCGTTCCTTCGTGCTCGAAGAGCTCACGAAACTTACGCCCAAAACGAGGGAAATGGAGCTCTCCGGCCGGGGATTTTTAGCCATCGCGATTTCAGGCAAGCCAGACAAGCCGGTTCTCGAGGGGAAGATGCAGTTCAAGGGTCTGGGCGCGACCGTGGCCGGGCTCAAGCTCTCGGATTTCACCGGCACGGTCAAGTTCGACGAGAAGCGCATCGACATCCCGAACCTCAAGGGGCAAGTCGCCGATGGAGCCTTGAGCATGGATCTGACCGTTAAGAACTACGGTAAGGCCCCGGACATCGACCTCGACGCTTCCTTAAGCCAATTCGACCTGGGGAAATTCTTGGCCGCGAAAGCCGCCTTGAAGGCCGCGGCCGAACATCCCTCGGGAGCTCTCGCCCAGGAGACCGCGCAACCCCACAAAGAAGAAGGGCGTCCCCTCATCAACGCCAAGGGAAGGTTTGCCGTGGCTAAGCTCACCCACCCCAACGCCGAATGCCGGGACCTGCGCCTGAGCTGGGACCTGGGGGGGATTTCTCCGGACATGAGCAAGCTTGGGGGCTGGGCCAAGATGCAGGTGGCCGGGGGAAAATTCAACAACTTGGGGATGCTCGCCACCCAATCGCCGCTGGTCAAGGTGCTGATATTTCCTCTCCTCATTTTTCAAAAAATCGGAAGTTTGGGGGGGATCAGGCTCTTCCCGGACTTCAACAACATCGATTTCAGCGAGATCGCGGGAGACTACGCCTTCAAGGAAGGGGTCATGACTTTGCAGGACAGCCACCTCTACAGCGACGCCGCCAACGTAAACTCCCAGGGCCGGATCGACCTGCCGGCCGAGAAGCTCGACCTCACTGTCACGGCCCAGGTCGCCAATATCGCCCCCATGGACATAGACGTCAAGGGCACCTTCTCCTCGCCCTCCACCAAGCTCAAGGTCGGCAAGTTCCTGGCCGAGCCCGCCAAGCAGCTCATCGAGAACATCTTCCGCAAATAGCTGGGTCTTTTTCCGGGCTCGGTCTCACTGATTCTCGAAGTATTCCGTAACGGCCGAACTCACCTGGGACGAGGCTTTCTTGGCGAGCTCGACCTGGACGCGGCGCAGGGCCTCGCTGTAGTCGGCCGAGGCCTGGCGGTCCGTCACCTCGAAAGCCAGGAAAATCTTGCCCGCCTTGTCCTTGAGCTTGAAGGAGCCCGTGCTCCGCGCCCATTTCCAGCGCGGATCGCCGCCCTCCACGGGCTTGGTCTCAAAGCGCCCCTCGACCGCGATGTCGGCGGGAGCCCCGGCAGCCCCGGCCCGGGCTTGGAGGCCCGCCTTGTTGAGCCCCTGGATGATGCCCGTTTCCACGCGGTTTGAGCCCTCTCCAACGTCCACCATGACCTCGAGCTCGGCAAGGGCCTTGCCGGCTTGGATGCGCAAGGTCGCCTCGTCAACCGGGCTGGGGATGGTCTTTCCCTCCGGATCGAGGATGCGCAGCTCGGAATTGACGTCCGCCCGGGCCTTGAGCAAGGCCATGAGCTTCATGGCGGATTTGACGAGGGTGAATTTTTCCTGGGCCTTCTCCATCTCCGCCTTCCATTGCGCGATTTGGCGGTCGAAATCCGATATCTTTTCCTGAACGGCCAGCATGCCCTTGCCCCGGTCGAGCACGGCCAAGGCGTACTGCTCCCTGGTTGCGGGGTCCTGCCAATGGTCCTTGATCGGGGCATCCTCGAGAATTTTGCGCGACGTGGTCTGCACGCTCTGGCTGACGGCCTGGGAGAAGCTCGACTCTTTCTTGGCGCCCTCCTGGCGGCTCGCCTCCAGGGCGCTTGATGCGTCGCTGACCGTGACTTGGGCCGAGAATATCTTCGCGATTTCCGCGCGCGCCCTATCCTCGGCCGCGGCCCGGCTGTCGGCCACGCCCACTCCAATAATGTATTTCTCATTCGGAAATTCGATGCTGGAGCCATCGGCCCATTCCTTCTTAGGCTCTCCGGCCCAGAGAGACGCGGCGGCCGCCAGGGACATCGCGGCGAGTGCAATGCTTTTCATTGATTTTCCTCCTTAAAATGCAACGGAACCCCTCACCGAGTCCCCGCGACGTCGCGGGGACTTTTCAGATCGCGGTCCGGTAGTGCAGATAGACCCTTTTGCCCTTGGGCACCTGAACATCCTTAAAAACCGCGCTTGAGAGCTGAGTGCCGGAAGCGTTCTTGAAGTAAACCGTGATGGTTCGGCTTCCGGGAGGGAGCTTGAGTCGGGCCATGCGTATTTGAGAGGGAAGCGAGGACCAAGCCCTGGTGTCGGCGATCTCGGTCGCGGCCGCGACCCCATGGGCGAGCCCCCGGCTCATCCCGCGGCACAGGGAGGACTGCCAGGTGTTCTTGCCGTACTGCTTGTCGCAGGCGTCGGCCGCGGCCCGGGAGGCGGACTCTGCGATCACGTACTTGACCGTCGCCCGCACTATGGCCCGGGCCTTGACGGCCCCTTGGTGGTCCTTTAAATTCTTCATGGCGATGGCCGAGACGTCCTCCATGAGACGGCTCTCGGCCTTGAGTCCCTCTCCGGCGTCGATCTCGGAGGAGACGATGGCGTAGGAGTCCTGGATATAGTCCGGGAAGGCCACGGTCACGGCCTTGCCCAGGAACCCAGCGGCGACGGCATTTTTATAGCGGGGATCCTCCCGGTCAGAGTCTGGACTCGACTGCACCAGGGCCGCGGCCTGCCCCCAGGCGACCTGGACGGTTTTCGAGATCTTGCGCGGAGCCACGCCGTTGTAGTGGATGAAGACCACCTCCCCCAGATCCTTGCCCGGATCGGGAGGGAGATCGAACCTGGGAGCCGGAGTCCCGTAAGCGGACGCGTACCAGGCATAGGCGGCCTCGGCCGCCTCCCTGGAGATGCGGGCGTCGTCGTATTTCCCGGCATCCTCATAAAGGAGCGCGTCCAGGTAGCGGGCGAACGCGTCATCCTTGTAGACGGGTTTTTTTTCCAGCTTGCGGCCGAGCTCCTCCAGGAAAGTCTCGACTTTCCTGGATTCGACCAGGGCCTCCTCCGGCAGGCCCAAAAAAACATAGTTAAGGGCGCGGTAAACGTTGGTCATGGCCCTCTCGAAGGGTTCGCCCGCGTAGTCCACGGTGTTGTCGTTGAGAAGCATGGTCCCCGCGGCCTTGCTTACGCTCTTGGTGTAGAGCTCCTCCATGCGCTTTTCAGCCATGTCGAAGCTGCCGTCGCTTTCCTTGTATTTGCCGGCATCGTGAAGGACCGCGCCCTTGTCCAGGTAGTAGAGGACCAGATTTTTCTTGCCGTACTGGGTGAGCTTGGCGCTTTCCAGGAACTTCTCCGCCCCGGCGTAGTCCCGCGCCGCGATGAGGCTGTTAAGACCCTTCTTGGTGGCTCCGGAAGGGCCGGCGCAGCCCAGACCAAGCAGGGCGAGAGTCCATGCGGCGGCGGCCAAGGGCCAAGGCCGGCTGCGGTGCCTCATGACGGCTTACCAGGAGGCTCTGGCTCTCTTGATGAACTTCTTGATCTGCTTCTGGCCGTTCCAGGCGATTTTATTGGACTTCATGTTGAGGAGTTTGAGGTTCACCTGGTAAAGGACGACTTCCTTGCCGCCTTCCTTGTCCTGGATCGAATTGATGGTGCCGCTCAGCATGAAGTCGGCGCCGGCCTCCTGGCCGTGAGCCTTGCGCGTTTCCTCCGAGGAGTTTGTGTCCTGGTCCAGACGCTCCTCCCGCACCTCGCCCCTCTCGCCCTTGCTGGCCACGAACTCGACCTTGTCGGAGTTGATGAGCTCGCGCTGGAGGGCTTCCACGAAGGTGTCGGTGGCGATGTGTTCGTGGCTCTGGTTTTTCACCGTGCCCACGATGACGGTGGGGGAAGCCCCCTTCTCCGAGGCGGCCTTGGGGAGCCAGGGCCTGGCCAGGCAGTCCCGAATCATCTCCTCGGCGACCAAGCGCGAGTCGGTGTCGTTCCAGCGGCCGCTGATGTCCTTGACTTCGCCCACGTCCATGCGCTGGACCGAGGTCGAAGCGCATCCCGCCGCCGCGGCCAGCGCCGCGCAGAGCATAAATCCCCTGCCAGAATGAGCCATGTCCGTTCCTCCCTGGAGAATGATCCGGCCGCGTTCTAGTGCTTGGCTTCCTCGGCGGAAAGCTCGTCGAAGGCCTTCTCGGCGTTGGCCCGAACGAAATCCCTCATTTTATTGTCCAGCTCCTTGGATTCCTCCAAGGTTCTCTTGACCGCAGCCAGGTCAAGCTTGCACAGGGCAAATAGCGTGCCGTCCGAGGGATCCTTCCAGTGATCTATGATCATGGCCCCGCGCAAAGTGACCTTGGCGAAGCTCTTCAAGGTGGAGCTCACATGCTGTTCCTCGCTCGATTTGGACATGTCTCCGGCCGTGGTGGAAGCCATGTAGTCCTTGGTCAGGACCGCGATATAGGTCTCCATGATCTTGGCGATCTCGGCCCGGGCTCGGTCGTCGGAGGCGGTCACGGCCAGGGCCCGATTGCGGATGCCCTGGGCGATCCCGACGCCGTAGAAGGCGCCCTGTCCGCCGTCCTTGAAGGCTCCGTTCCCTTTATTGACCCACTCCGGCCCCTTTTCGGCGATGGGGCCCGGGACGTGTCTCGTGGCGCAGCCGGCCGCCAGGGCCAAGGCCGCCGCGAATAAAAAGGAACTGAATTTTGCGGTTACCGCGTTCGCGCTTCGCATAGATGCACCCTCCTTAAAACATGATTCGCCAACCCACGGAACTGGGGGTAGTCTAACAGACCGTCCTTTTCTTGTCAAGACAAGCGCGCCACAACTTGGTCACAGCTTATTTTTGGTATCATGAGAGCGGAAAATGGAAGCCAACGAAAAAAACATGGTTTGGCTTGACTTGGAGATGACGGGCCTCGACCCAGAAAGGGACGTGATCCTGGAAATCGCGACCGTGGCGACCAACAGCGAGCTCAAGATCCTGGCTGAAGGGCCGTGCCTGGCCATCTCCCAGCCCGAGTGGGTCTTAGCACAGATGGACCCTTGGTGCATCGAGCAGCACGCCAAGACCGGCCTCACGCAGCGCTCCCGGAACTCCGCGGTCACCTTGGAGGAGGCCCAGGCCCGCACTTTGGAGTTCGTCTCCCGCCATTGCCAGCCGCAGAAGGCGCCTCTGTGCGGCAATACCATCGGCCAGGACCGCCGCTTCCTCATAAAGTACATGCCGCGCCTGCACGACTACTTCCATTACCGCAGCATCGACGTAAGCTCCATCAAGGAGTTGGTGCGGCGCTGGTATCCCAACGAGAAGTACGTCTACTCCAAGAGCAAGCAGCACCAAGCCTTGGCGGACATCTACGAATCAATCGCCGAGCTCTCCCATTACCGGCGGACCGTGTTCAAATAGGTGGAGTATCTCGGAAAGACCGCCCTCTGCGCGGGCTAATTGCCGTCGGAAAGACGCTTATGGTCTGAGGAGCCCTCGCAGGCGCACCAGTCTGGGTGGGGCTCGCCCTCGCGCCAGCCGCGTTTCTCGAGCTCGGCCTTGACCCAACAGGGGTAGCAGAGCATGAGTCGGTTGACGGGCTTGTTCTGCCCGCAGCGCCGGCAGAGGCCGTCCGAGGGGGGCTTGCGCTGCTTGAGCTTCTTGACGTCTTTTTCGTTCTGAAGCTCATCCTCCTCAATGGGGACGGCGTTCTTGTCAATGGCTTCTTCCAAAAGCTCTTCTATGGTTGTTGTCATGGGACTTGCCTGTTCTTGATGATTTGCTCGAGCTCGTAGGGGAGGGAGAAATGGACGTCCTCCTCGACCGTCTCGAATTCCTCGACCCGGCCGACACCGTAACGGGCCTGGCAGTGCTTGATCACTTCCTGCACCAGTATTTCGGGGGCGGAGGCGCCGGCGGTGAGCCCCAGGTTGCGCACTCCGGAGAGCCACTCGTCCTTAATGTCGGAGGCCCGCTCGATGAGATACGAGGGCAGGCCCTTGGACTTGGCGACCTCGCAGAGGCGCAGGGAGTTGGAGCTGTTCGGAGCTCCCAGAACCAACAGGAGGTCTATGGCCGGGGCCATGGCCTTGACCGCGTTCTGGCGGTTCTGTGTGGCGTAGCAGATGTCGTCCTTGGACGGGGTCTTGAGATGCGGGAATCGCCGCTGGAGCACGCCCACGATCTCCTGGGTGTCGTCCAAGCTCAAGGTGGTCTGGGTGAGGTAGGCGACCTTCTCGGGATTGGGCAGCTCGACTTTTTCTGCCTGCTCCACGCTTCCCACCACTCGAATGCTCTCGAGGGCGTAGCCCATGGTCCCGATGGTCTCGACATGGTCGTCGTGGCCGATGAGGATGATGGTGTAGCCTCTCTTGGCGTAGGCCAGGGCCTCCAGATGGACCTTGGTCACCAAGGGGCAGGTGGCGTCTATGATGTTGAGCTTCCTGTCCTTGGCTTCCTGGACCACGGCCGGGCTCACCCCGTGGGCCGAGAAGATCAGCCAGGAGCCGGGGGGAACCTCGCTTAAATCCTCCACGAAGACGGCGCCCTTGGCGCGCAGCTCGTCGACCACGTAGCGGTTGTGGATGATCTCGTGGCGCACGTAAACCTTGCCGCCGCAGACGTCCAAGGCCTTCTCCACGATGTCGATGGCCCGGACCACGCCCGCGCAAAAGCCGCGGAGCTTGGCCAGGATGAGCTTGTCCACCTTGATTTTCGACGGCGTTTGCGTGGTCATTAAATCTCCTGCGCGGCGGCCGCGGTCCCGTCGCAAGCCGCGGGTTTGCGCCCGATCCACTCCGCCACGCGTTCCGCGATTCTTGGAGCGGACAACCCGAGAGAGTCGTACAGCAACGCCTGAGCCCCGTGCTCAACGAAGTGGTCGCTGATTCCCAAGCGCAACACACGGGCCCCAGCGGGGCCCAGCGCGGGGCCGCTGCCGCGCCCCAGGGCCTCCAGCACCGCGCTGCCGAAGCCGCCGTCGAGCACATGGTCCTCCACCGTCACCAAGCGGGGAGTCCTGGCCGCGGCCTCGAGCAGGAGCTCGGCGTCAATGGGTTTTACGAACCTCATGTTCAAGACCCCCGCGGAGATGCCTCTGTCAGCGAGGATCTGCGCTGCCTCCACCGCGGGATGGACCCTGCTGCCGACGGCGAGCAAGGTCACGTCGCGGCCCTCCTTGCAGCGCACGCCCTTTCCCACGGGCAGGAGCTTGGGCTCCGAATCCATAGAGACCCCCACTCCCGCTCCCCTGGGGTAACGCAGGGCCACCGGAGCCCCGAGCTCAATCGCGGTCCTCAGCATGTGCTGGAGCTCGTTCTCATCGGCGGGAGCCATGATCGTCATGCCTGGTATTGTGCGCAGGTAGGAGTAGTCGAACACTCCATGGTGAGTCGGGCCGTCCTCCCCGACCAGGCCCGCCCGGTCAAGACAGAAGATCACCGGAAGGTTCTGCAGACAGACGTCGTGCTCTATCTGATCGAAGGCCCTCTGGAGGAAAGTCGAATATATGGCCACGATCGGGCGGTAGCCCCCGCAGGCCAGCCCCCCGGCGAAGGTCACCGCGTGCTGCTCGGCCAGGCCCACGTCGAAATAGCGGCGGGGGAATTTATCCCTGAAGGCGTCAAGGCCTGTTCCCTCTGGCATGGCCGCGGTGATGGCCACGATGCGCGGGTCCCGCTCGGCCTCTCGCAGGAGGGCCTTCGAGAACACCGCGGTGTAATTGGGGGGGGCGGGCTTGGCGACCGGCGCCTTCAGGAACCTGCCGCTCGCCACGTCGAATTTCCCGGGGCCATGCCAGGCGATGGCGTCGGCCTCGGCCGGGGCGTAGCCCTTACCCTTCTTGGTGACGCAGTGCAGAAGTATCGGCCCTTTGAGCTCCTTGACGTGCTTGAGGATGCGCACCAGCTGCTTGACGTCGTGCCCGTCCACCGGGCCGAAATAGGCGAACCCCATCTCCTCGAAAAGCATGCCCGGAAAAAGCAGGACCTTGGTCCTCTTGGCCACCCGCAGGATGCTCGCGCCCCAGAACCTGAAGCGAGTGAGGAATTTCTTTATCTGGTCCTCGGCATTGCGCACAGCACCCAAGGTCAGGAGCTTGGCAAGGAAGGTTCCAAGAGCCCCCACCCGGTGGGAGATGAACATCTGGTTGTCGTTCAAGATGACCACGATATCGCTCTGCAGCATTCCCGCGTTCTGGAGCCCCTCATAGGACTCCCCTCCGGTCATGCAGCCATCGGAGACTATGGCCACCACCTTGTGCTTCTCGCCCTTGAGATCGCGCGCCGCGGCCAGTCCCAGGGCCGCCGAGATAGCGGTGGAGGCATGGCCCGCCCCGAATGCGTCGTAAGGAGACTCGGCGCGACGCAGAAAGCCCGAGATGCCGCCGTATTGCCGGATGCGGCCGAGGGAGTCCCGGCGTCCGGTCAATATCTTGTGGCCATAGGTCTGATGCCCGGTATCCCAGACCAACTTGTCCTGGGGGGTATTGAAGACGTAGTGCAGGGCCACCGTGATGTCGGCAGCGCCCAAGCTCGAGCCGAAATGCCCGCCGATCCTGGAGATGGCGTTGATGATGCACTGGCGCAGCTCCGACACCGCCTGGGGGAGGCTCTCCGGCGGGAGCTTGCGCAAATCCTCCGGAGACTCGATCTTGGACAGAAATTCCATGGTCTTATTTGTCCCTCTCCACGATGTAATCCGCGAGGCTGTGGAGCACCGGGACATTGTCCCTGAAAGGCCGCAGGGCCCGGTGCGCGGCCCGAATCAAAATCGCGGCCTTCCCGCGGGCGTTCTCAAGTCCGTAAAGGGAGGCGTAGGTGAGCTTGCGGTTCTTGGCGTCCGAGCCGTTCTTGCCGAGCAGCTTCTTGTCTCCCACCACGTCCAGGATATCGTCGGCGATCTGGAAGGCGAGCCCGATGGAGCGCCCGTAGCGCCGCAGGGCGGCGCGCTGGGCGGAGCTCCCCCTCGCGAGCAGCGCCCCGGCCTCCAGGCTCGCCGTGATGAGGGCGGCGGTTTTGTGGAGATGGATGTATTCCAGGGCCTTCCCCGGGTTAAAGCCGCCGTTGCGCTTGCGCCAGCCCTCTGCCTCGAGATCGGCCACCTGCCCGCCCACCATGCCCCGGGTCCCCGCACCCCTGGCCACGACGCGGACGAGCTCCAGGGAGCCGCGGGCATCCAGGCCAAGCTCGGAGGCGTTCTCGGCGAGCACTTCGAAAGCGTAGGTCAACAGCCCGTCGCCGGCCAGGATCGCGACGGCCTCACCGAAGATCTTGTGGTTGGTGGGCTTGCCGCGCCTGAGGTCATCGTCGTCCATGGCGGGCAAGTCGTCGTGAATGAGGGAATAGGTATGGATCATCTCCAGCGCGGCCGCGGCCTTGAGCACGCGCCGTGCCCGCAGGCCGCAGGCCTCCGCGGCCGCGATCACCAGGGCAGGGCGCAGGCGCTTGCCGCCGGCGAAAAGGGAATAGCTCATGGCCCGGCGGATGCTCTTGGGCTCGTGAGGCTTCTCGCGGAGCAGTTCCTTAAGAGCCCCGTCCACCATGCGGCCGCGGGAGGCCAGATAGCGCTCCAGGATGGGATTCATAGCTTGCCCAGAAGCTCGGCCAAAAACGCGGCCAAAGCCTTCAGGGCTTTTTTCTGCTTGAGCCCCAGACTCACGAGCCAAGGGGCTTGCGCGGGATGCCGCGCCAGATAGGCGACCCCGGCCGACCAGGACTCGCAAACCGGCGGTTCGCTCGGAAGCCGATCCTCGACTTCGTCGAGGACAGCCCTCAGGACCAGGCTTGCCACGCCCCTGCGCCCGGCCCAGGCCCTGATCGCAGCACTTTCCATGTCCACGGCGATGGCCCTCTCCCTGCGCCCCAAGTCTGATTTATCGCCCGGTTCGCAAAGTATCCGATCCGAATGCAGGACCCTGCCGAAATAAATGGGCGCGCTCCTGGCATACGCCGCGGCGCGCATGGTTTCCAAGATTTGAAGATCGCAACCCTGAAGGTCCGCGACCAAATCCCCGGATTTAAGGCCCGGCTGCAGGGCGCCGGCCAGGCCCACGCTCAGGACCATGGAGAAGTCCTCCGCCTTGAGGGCCTCCAATGACACGGCGGCGCGCCCAGGCCCCATTCCCGTTCTCAAAAGAGTCGCCTTCGCCCCGCCGGCGAGAATTCCGGAACGCAGGGCGCCCTCTGCCTCGCCGAGCCCGAGGGACTTGGCCAGGGGGCGGGCCTCCCAGGCGGTGGCCGCGCAGAGCAGGAAACTCTTGGTCTCAGTTGGAATAGCCATGGGATGTGAAATACGCTACCGCGTCAACCAGGGCCTGACGCGCGGCGGCGGGCGAGAATCCAAGCTCCCGGCCCGCTTTTGAGGAATCGAACCACATGTAATATTTTGCCATTTTCACGGCGTCCAGGGGAGCCAGCGGCTCTGCGCCGAAGGCCCTGGCCCGGGCGCTGTCCAAGGCGCTGAAAACCCAGGCCACGGCGTACGGGGTCTTGAAGCGCGGACCGGGCCGGCCCGTGATCTCTGCCAAGGTCTCGAGCAGGGCCTTCAAGGTGAGGTTCTCGCCGCCCAGGATGTAGCGCTGCCCCGGACGTCCCCTGAGGGCGGCCAGATAGTGTCCCAGGGCCACGTCGAGCACGTGCACCACGTTTAAGCCCGTATCTATATAAGAAGGAATGCGGCCCCTCAGGAAATCCACCACGATTTTTCCGGTGGGAGTGGGCTTGATGTCGTAAGGGCCGATGGGAGCCGAGGGATTGACCACCACGATCGGCGCCCCCTTGGCCGCCAGCTCCAAGGCGGCGCGCTCGGCTAGGAATTTCGACTTCTTGTAGGGGCCGACGATCGCCTCGGGGCCCGGATATTCGGAGGTTTCGTCAACCGCCCGGCGGTCCCGGGCGGGGCGCACCGCGGCCACGCTCGAGCAATGCACGATTTTCTCGGCCCCGGCGGCCGCCGCGGCCTCGAGCACTCTGATGGTCCCGGCGATGTTGGTGGCGTACATCTCATCTGGCCGCGGCACCCAGATTCGATAATCGGCGGCCACGTGGAAAACGTAGCGCGCGCCGCGAACCCCCGCTTGCAGAGCCCCTCCGTCTCCGAGGTCTCCCTCCACTATCTCGACGGCCAGGCCCTCCAGGTTCCTGCGGTCGCCCCCGCGGCGAGCCAGAGCCCGGACCCGGAAGCCCTTCTCGAGCAGAAGCCGGACGAGGTTGGCCCCGACGAAGCCCGTCCCGCCCGTGACGAACACGGAATCCATTAGCTGCGGGGGTAGGCCAGCTCGGCCTTGCGGGGCCCGTGAATCGTCGCGTAATCTCGCACCAGCTCGAAGAACTTGGACCAGCTCGAGAAACCGTCCGTCACGGAGGTGGGCTCGAAGCCGCAGTGAGTCATGCAGTTGGCGCACTTGGGGTTGCCGGAGGCGTGGCCGTACTTCGACCAGTCAGTGGTTTCCAGGAGCTCCTTGTAGGTCTTGGCGTAGCCGGCCTCGGCCATGAGATAGCAGGGCTTCTGCCAGCCGAAGACGTTGCGCAGGGGGTTGCCCCAGGGGGTGCAGTCGTAGTCTCGCTTACCCTGGAGGAAGTCCATGTAAAAGGGCGAGTGGTTAAAATCCCAGCCATTCCTTCGCCAATCCTTGAGCACCTTGTTGAACCAGGCCTTGGTCTGCTCGTTCTTGAGGAAGATGTCCTGCTGCGGGGCCTTCTCATAGGCGTAGCCCGGGGAAATCATCATCCCATCCACGCCCATCTCCATGAGAGCGTCGAAGAATCGCCGGAATTCCTCCGCGTCCTCTCCCTGGAATATCGTGGAGTTGGTCATGACCTGGAAGCCCAGAGACTTGGCGAGCTTGATCGCGGCCACTGCCACCTTATAGACGCCCTCCTTGCACACCATCCGGTCATGGGTTTTTTCGAGGCCGTCGAGGTGTATCGAGAAGATCAAGTTGGGGGAGGGCTTGAACTTCTGGATGTTTTTCTCGAGAAGGATGGCGTTGGTGCAGAGGTAGATGAACTTCCCGCGCGCGATGAGGCCCTCCACGATCTGCTGTATCTCTGGATGGATAAGGGGCTCGCCTCCGGCGATGGAAACGATGGGGGCCCCGCATTCCTCGACGGAATCAAAGACCTCCTGCGGGCTGAGCCTCTTGCGCAGGATGTCCGTCGGGTACTGTATCTTCCCGCAGCCGGCGCACTCCAGGTTGCAGGCAAACAACGGCTCCAGCATCATGACCAAGGGATATTTCTCCACGCCCTTGATCTTTTGCCGGACCAGGTATTTGAAAACCGACATCTGCAATTGAAAGGGTGATGGCATGGTTTATTGTCTCCAAGACGCCGAGGCGGTTTCCTTGCGCCCCTCCAGGGCCTTCTGATAGACGCCCAGGGCTTGAAGGGGGAAGTAGAGGCGGTACATGGTGTATTCAAGATAGAAGACCTTGGGGAACCCGGTGCCGGTGCACTCGGACTCGTCCCAATCGCCATCGGGGCGCTGGGTATTCACCAGATGCTGTATCCCGCGCTCCACCGACTCGTCGCAGACTCCCGCGGCCATCAGGCCCATGACGGCCCAGGCCGTCTGGGAAGGAGTGGAGGGGCCGCGCCCCTTGAGGCTGGGGTCGGCGTAAGTGGCGCAGGTCTCTCCCCAGCCGCCGTCTGCCTGCTGAACCGACTTGAGCCACGACACGGCCCGGCGCACGCAGGGCTGGTCCATGTCCTCGCCGATTGCCGCTAGCCCGCGCAGGACCTGCCAGGTGCCGTAAATGTAGTTGACGCCCCAGCGACCGAACCAGGAGCCGTCGGCCTCCTGCTCGCTTTTAAGGAAGCGCACGGCCTTGGCCACGCTCGGGAACCTCCGGTCGTAGCCGATGTAGCCCAGCAGCTCCAGCACCCGGGCCGTGATGTCGGCGTAGGGGGGGTCGATCATGGCGTTGTGATCGGCGAAGGGAATCTTGGTCAGGATGAATTTCGTGTTGTCCTTGTCGAAAGCCGCCCAGCCTCCGTTGGCCGACTGCATCGAGAGAATCCAGTTGAGGCCCCGCAGGCACGCCCTCTCCCGGGCCAGGGCCTGGGGCTCCTCGAGGTGGACGTGGCGCAGGGCCAGCATGACCATGGCCGCATCGTCCACGTCGGCGTAATAGTCGTTCTTGAACTCGAAGGCCCAGCCGCCCGCTCGGCCGTCAGGGTTGTTGACCTTCCAGTCTCCCTCTATCTTGATTTCCCTCTCGAGCAACCAGCGAACAGATCCCCGCAGGGCCGCGTGGTCTCGCCGCAGTCCAGACTCGGCCAGCGCGATGACGGCGATCGCCGTGTCCCAAACGGGGGACTGGCAAGGCTGGTACTCGAGGCTCTCCGCATCCACCGGCAGCTCCAAGCGCTCGAGGACCTCGAGTTGCTCCACGAGTCTGGGGTCGGTGTCGGCATAGCCCAGGCATTTCATGGCCATGATGGTGTTGATGATGCCCGGGTAAATCGCCCCGAGCCCGTCGGATTCCTGCAGACGCTTGAGCGTCCAGTCCTCGGCCAGGCGCAGGGCCCAGAGCCGGATCCAATGGCCGCCGCGGCCCTCGACCGTCTTTAGGAATCTGTCCCAGAGCAGGAAAAATTTGGTCCACGAAATCCAGTCGTGGGGCTCCACCGCCTCCTCGAGAGGAATGTGCCGCTTGGAGTCGGGGAAAAGCTCGGAGAGCACGGCGTGGGGCGGGCAAGCAACGGCCGGCTGGTAGGCCCAGACGATGCTCAAGGGAACCACTATGGAGCGGGTCCAAGCCGACATCTGGTAGATGTTGAAGTAAAACCAGTTCGGGAAAAGCATCAGCTCCGGGGGGATGGAGGGCACGCCGCGCCAATCGTATTGGCCGAACAGGGCCATGTAGAACTTGGTGTAGGTGTTGACCCGATGCACGCCGCCCAGCTCCTTGATCTTGCGCCGAGCCAGGGCCATGCGCGGCTCCTGGGCGGAGTATCCGGCGAACTTCAAGGCCCAATAAGCCTTGACGGTGGCGGAGATGTCGGCCGGGCCGCTCGGGTGGATGGGCCAGCCTCCATCCGGCATTTGGCGGCTCAGGATTTGGTTGGCCAGCCTCCTCACCTTAATCGAGCTTCCCCGGCCCAGGAAATTGAGGAGCATGATGGTGTCCGATTCCAAGGTGGTGTCGGCCCTGAGAGGCGCGCACCAGTAGCCGTCATCGTGGTTCTGGCGGTGAAGCAGGGCTTCCTGGGCCTTGGCCACGGCGCGCCGCAGGGCCTCGGGAATCGAGTCGCCCGGCTCCAGGCAGGCGAAGGGGGGACGCAAATTCTCGGCCCAATCCTTGGGCTTGCGGTAGAGCCGGAAGCTTTGATCCATCCAACCGCTCATGAGGTTTCTGATCACGTTTCTCTCCTGATATTCAGCGAAAAATGATTGATAATTATACCAAGAATCGCTATAGTCATGCCATGAGATTTGCAAGATCGCCGTTTTTCGCGGTTTTGGCGGCACTCCTGGCTTCGGCGGGCTGCGCCTCCAAGGACAAAGCCGTGAGAATCGCCGTGGCCGTGCCCTTGACCGGAGACATGGGGACCGAGGGCCAAGGCCTGCGCCGGGCAGTGGAGCTCGCCGTGGAGGAGGCCAACGCGGCCAAGCGCTTCCCTTATAAAATCGAGGCCCTGCCCTACGACGACCGCGCCGATCCCAAGGAGGCCGTCAACGTCGCCAACCTCATCATCTCCGACCCCAGGATCGTGGCCGTGATCGGCCATTATAACTCAAGCTGCGCCATCCCCGCGGCGAAGGTTTACGCCAGGGCTCCGATCCCTTTCGTAACCCCGGCGGCCACCAATCCCGACGTCACACGGCAGCAATTGAGTCCCGACTGGAGGGGCCCGCTCGTGGTCTTCCGAGTGGTTCCAACCGATGATGTGCAGGGGCCCTATGCGGCTCAGTTCGTCTATCGCAATCTTGGAAAAAAAAGAATCTCCTTGCTGCATGATAAAACATCCTACGGCCAAGGCTTGACTGAAGAATTTAAGGAAACTTTCGTCCCGCTGGGAGGGCAAATCCTGAGCGAGGACGGTATATCGGTGGGCGACAAGGACTTCAAGGCCCTGCTTACCCGGCTCAAGCAAGTCAACCCGGAAGCCGTCTATTTCGGCGGGCTCTACACCGAGGCCGGCCTCATCGTCAAGCAGATGCGCGAGCTCGGGATGAAGTCGCTCTTCCTTTCCGGCGACGGCTCCAAGACCACCGGCTTCTTTGACGTGGCCGGCGACGCCGCGGACGGCGCCTACCTGTCCATGGTCGGGACCCCGGTCGAGGCCCTGCCCAGCGCGAGGGAATTCGTGGCCCATTACAAGAAGCGCTGGCAGGGAAGCTCCGAGGAGCTCAAGCCCTTCGACCACTTCGCCTACGAGGCGGCGCAAATTCTTTTCGAAGCCCTGGAGCGGGCCGGGCCGGACAGGGAAAGGCTCATCGACGCCTTGCGGCGGACCAAGCATTCGGGGCTTCTCGGGACCACGGTCTTCGATGCCAAGGGCGATACTCTCAACAAGACCATCACCATGACCCAGGCTCGGGCCAGGGACCGCTCTTTCCCCGCCGTCAACTAGAGTCCGCGCAAAGGCCATGCTCGCCCAGCAAATAGTCAACGCCCTCACCTTGGGGGCCATTTACTCCCTGATCGCTTTGGGCTATACCTTGGTCTACGGCATCCTCCTCATGATCAACTTCGCCCATTCCGAAGTCTTGATGTTGGGCGCCTTCATGGCTCTCTTCTCGGCCAAGGCGGCCGGCGTGCGCTCCGGCAGCTGGGGCCTCATGCTCTGGCTCCTGGCCTCGAGCATGGCCGCGGCTGGGCTTCTCAATCTCGCGATCGAGCGCCTGGCCTACCGCCCCCTGAGGCAGCTCTCTCGTCTAGCGCCATTGATCTCGGCCATAGGCGTCTCGATCGTCCTGCAGAACGCGGCCTTCCTGTGGATCAGTAGCCAATCTTTGCCTTTCCCCACTTTGGGCGCCTCTCGTGTTTACCGCCTCGGACCGGCGACCGCCTCCTCCCTGCAGATCGCCATCCTGGCCGCGGCCCTCTGCCTCATGGCCTCGCTTCATTTCTTCATCCAGAAGACCAGGATGGGCAAGGCCTTGCGCGCCTGCTCCGATGATTTGGAGGCGGCCGGGCTCATGGGGATCGATGCCAACAAAGTCATCGCGCTGGCATTTTTCATGGGCGGGGCCTTGGGCGCGGCCGCGGGCGTCCTCTATGGCATGAATTACGGCTCCATCAAGTACAACATGGGATTTCTTCCCGGCATCAAGGCCTTCACCGCCGCCGTCCTGGGGGGGATCGGCAACATCCACGGCGCGGTCCTGGGCGGTTTTCTCCTGGGAGCGCTGGAAGTCCTGGCCGCCGGCTACCTCCCGAGCGGCGCCCAATGGCGGGACGTCATCAGCTTCGGGGTCCTGATCCTGGTCCTCTTATGCCGCCCTTCTGGAATTCTTGGCGAAAAAATAGCCGACAAGCTATGAGGAGACTCCCGCCTTTTCTTCTCGCCGCCGCGGTCCTGGCCCTTCCCTGGGCCGTGCGCGGGACGCACTTGGAGCATCTGGTGCGGGCGGGCGGCATCGTGGGCCTGCTCATGCTTCTGGGGCTCGGGCTCAACTTCACCTTGGGCTACGTCGGCCTCTTCGACCTCGGCTTCATCGCCTTTTACGGCGTCGGCGCCTACGGCGCGGCCTTGGCCGCGGCCAGGGGCTGGCCGGCCCCCGCGGCGGCTTTGTTCGCGGTCCTCTTGTGCGTGGGGTTGAGAGCCCTCCTCGGTCTCACTATCCTTCGCCTGCGGGGGGACTACCTGGCCGTGGTCACCCTCGGCTTCGGGGAAATGGCGCGACTCACCATCAACAACCTTGACCGATTGACCAATGGCCCCAAGGGTCTGCAGGTCCCGGCCCTGCGCCTGGGTCCCTGGCTCCTCGCCGCCAATTGGCAGTTCTATTACCTCATCATGGCCTGCGTCCTCCTGGTCGCGGCCGCTTCCCTGAGATTGGAGAACTCCCGCTTGGGACGGGCCTGGGTCGCCATCCGCGAGGATGAGGCCGCGGCCGAGCTCTCTGGCGTGGCCGTGGGCTCGCTCAAACTCTTGGCTTTCATCCTGAGCGCGGTACCCGCGGGCCTGGCAGGGGCGCTATTCGCCTATTGGGAGGGCTTCGTGACCCCCGAATCCTTCGTGTTTTGGGAATCCATACTTGTCGTAGCGGTGGTGGTCCTGGGAGGGATGGGCTCGGTTCCCGGAGTTCTCCTCGGCGCCGCCATCTTGAGCGGCGCGCCCCTCGTCCTCCAAGCCTGCCTCTCTCCGGAGTGGATTAATTTGCGCTACCTCTTTTTCGGCGCGACTTTGGTGGCTTGCGTCATCTTCCGCCCCCAGGGCCTATGGCCCTCGCGGCGGCGCCAAGCGGAGCTCTTGGAATGACCCTCTCGGAGAAGCCGCTTCTTGTGGTGTCCGGCCTGTCCCAGCATTTCGGCGGCCTCAAGGCTCTCGATCGAGTGGACTTGAGCGTGGCCAAGGGCGAGATCATGGGCGTGATAGGCCCCAACGGGGCGGGCAAGACAACCTTCTTCAACGTCCTGACCGGGGTCTATCCCGCAAGCGCGGGAAGCATTCTTTTCCAAGACCGCCCCATCCTGGGCCTGCCGAGCCACAAAATCGTGGCCCTGGGAATCGCGCGCACATTTCAGAATATACGCTTGTTCCCCGCGATGACCGCCCTTGAGAACGTGATGGTAGGGCGGCACTGCCGCTCCAAGGAAGGAATGCCGGGAGCGCTCCTGCGGCTGCCCTCTTTTAGGCGGGAGGAGGCGGCCATCGAGGCCAAGGCCAAGGACATCCTTGGCTTCGTGGGTCTGCGGGGTGTCGCGAACACTTTGCCCAAGAACCTGCCTTACGGAAGCCAGAGACGCCTGGAGATCGCCCGGGCTCTGGCCACGGAGCCCAAGCTGCTGGTTTTAGACGAACCCACCGCGGGCATGAACCCGACTGAGAGCCAGGGGCTGGTGGACCTGGCGCGGCGCGTTCGCGACACGGGGATCACGGTCCTTCTCATCGAGCACCAGATGAGGGTCGTGATGGACGTCTCGGACCGCGTCGCGGTCTTGGACTACGGCGTGAAAATCGCCCAGGGCACCCCCAGCCAAGTGGTCGAGGACGCCCGCGTCATCGAGGCCTACCTGGGAAAGGGATCATGAGCCAACGCCCGCTGCTCGAAGTCTCGGAGCTCGCTGTCGTCTACGGCCGGAAGATTGAGGCCCTCAAGGGCGTCTCCCTCTCGGTTTTCCCGGGAGAAATCGCGGCCCTCATCGGCAACAACGGGGCGGGGAAAACCACCCTTTTGCGGGCAGTCGCCGGGCAGCTCAAGCCCGAGCGAGGCTCCATCCGCCTTGACGGCGCCGAAATAAGGGGCCTTGCGTCCCATCGCGTCATGCGCCTGGGCATTTCCCTGGTGCCGGAGGGGCGCCGGATTTTCCCTCGGCTCACGGTGAGGGAGAACCTCGAGATGGGGGCCTACGCGCGTCCCGACAGGGATCTGGGTCGCGATTATGCCCGGGTCTTCGAGCTTTTCCCGCTTCTAGAGAAGCGCGCTTCCCAGCTGGCCGGAACTCTCTCTGGGGGAGAACAGCAGATGCTGGCCATGGGCCGTGCCCTCATGAGCCGGCCGCGCCTCCTGATCCTGGACGAGCCTTCCATGGGGCTAGCGCCGGTGATCGTGGACAGGGTCTTCGACGCCATAGCGCGAATCAGTCAGGAGGGCATGACCATCCTCCTCGTTGAGCAGAACGCGAGGAGGGCCCTCAAGGCGGCGCGAAGGGCCTACGTCCTTGAGACCGGGCGCATCGCGCTCTCCGGCGCGGCCGAGGCCCTTCTCAACGACCCATCCGTCAAGGAGACCTACCTGGGTCTCAAGTAATTTGCTAAAATCGTTTTCCTTGCCGGGGTAGCTCAACGGTAGAGCAATCGCTTCGTAAGCGATAGGTTGTGGGTTCGAGTCCCATCTCCGGCTTTCTTCTTTTTGAGGTTCCTGGAAACCAGGCGCTCAACTGTTGCCGCGTCCTTGTTTCTCACCAATCCAGTCTCCGAAGAACCGCGGATTCCGTATACGAAGGTCGGGCGGCTGACGCGGTTCCCGGAGGAGCACATTGACACCTGGATTCGCTCAAATACGGTCGAACCGAAGGCCGAGGTTTCGATAACGGCTTGACAGACTATTATCGTCAATCTATACTATCCGATAATAAGATGAGGCGCTATTTTCGATGATCCGAAAGCAGGCTGCGGCTGGCCCTAAGCCGCCCGGACGCTGGCTGCGTTGCCCAGGGGGCTATTCCGCCTTCGTTCCCGACCCATTGCCGCCCGAAATCACTTGGACGCCGCGCTTGGTGCGCGCGTTGTCCGATGCGGACCAACTGATCGGCCGCTTGGCGGGCGAAGGCGGGCGCCTGCCCAATCCGCATCTGTTGATGCGCCCCTTCATCAAGCGCGAGGCCGTGCTCTCCAGCCGCATCGAGGGCACTCAAGCCACCTTGGGCGAACTGCTGGAGGCTGAGGCCGGCGGCTCTGTTGACCGGAGTCCGGACGATCTCCGGGAAGTCGGGAATTACGTCATAGCTCTGGAGTACGGTATCAAGCGGCTCAAACAGCTCCCGCTGTCGCTACGGCTTGTCCGGGAGCTGCACGAGCGCCTGATGAAGGGCGTTCGCGGAGAGCGCGCGACGCCGGGCGAGTTCCGGCGGTCTCAGAATTGGATCGGAGCCCCAGGATGCACTCTGTCGCAGGCCTCGTACGTGCCTCCGCCGCCGGCGGACCTCATGGACTGCTTGGGGGCTTGGGAGAAATTTCTCCATGAATCTAGTCTGCCGCCGCTCGTTCAAGTGGCGCTGGCGCATTACCAATTCGAGGCGATCCATCCCTTCCTGGACGGCAACGGCCGTGTAGGACGCCTGATGATAACCCTCTACTTGGTAGAAAGGGGGATTCTGCCGACGCCGCTCCTTTACTTGAGCGCCTTCTTCGAGGCCACTCGCCGCGACTACTACGACCTCCTGGGCGCGGTCACGGCGCGCAACGAGTGGGAATCGTGGCTCACGTACTTTCTCAACGGCGCTGCCCGACAGTCCGAGGACGCGCTTGGAAGAGCCGGGCGGATCAACAAGCTTTTGGAAGAATGGCGGGTCAAGGCCGGGGGGTTCGCCATGCCTCGCAGAGGCAAGGGCGAACTAGCGGAAGGCGGCCGTCTGACCCAGGTTCCCTTGAGCCTGGTGGACATGCTGGCGGCCAACCCTTTCATCACGATCAATAAGGCGGCTGAGCAACTCGGCGTCGCCTTCACCACGGCGCAACGCGGCATCGAGAAGCTGGAGAGGCTCGGCGTGCTCCGCCAAGCGAACAAGGCTAGGCGCGGCCGAGTGTACTGCGCGCAGGCGATCTTCGACATACTGGAGGAATCGACCCGTATCGTGCCGGACGGACCGCCGGCGCGCGGGGTGAAGGCGCGGGAGGGGTGATGGGGATCAAACGAAGGGCGACAACTGGTTCATCGACTACCGCGCCGGAGGGCGGCGCATTCGCGAGAAGATCGGGCCGAGCAAGAAGCTCGCCGAGTCGGTCCTGGCCAAGCGCAAGTTGGAGCTGGCCAAGAATCGCTTCCTCCACGTGCGCAAGGTGAGCCGCGAGAGCTTCGGACGATGACCACGCATGATAAGGCGGTCGCACGGCGCTTCTATTTGGAAGCGGTTGGAGGCGGGGAACTCGCGCATGTCGAGTCTCTTGTTGGGGCCGACTATGTTGACCATAACGCAGGACTCGCGGCGGGGCGGGGGCCGGAGATGGTCCGCCGCCATCTCGCAGCGCTCCGTCGCACATTCCCGGACTTCACGCTCCAGATCGAAGACATGGTCGCTGAAGGAGACCGGGTCGCAACCCGGGTCAGCGGACGTGGTACGCACCTCGGGGAGTGGAAGGGCATCCCTCCGACAGGAGCGTTGATTCAGTTGCGCGGCATGAACATCGACCGTCTTGCGGGTGGAAAAATTGTGGAGCATTGGGGTGAGGCCGACACAGTCGGCATGCTCGTTCAGATGGGAATCGATCCGTTTGCAGGCCGACGCTGATGCATTCCGCCTGGAATCTATGGCGGGGAAATCGCCGCGACGTTTGCTGTTGGTGATCGAACGCCTCGCGGGACGAAGCCCCACGCGATCGTCCTGTGGTTATCCACAGAACTTCGCTGCGAAGTTCTGTGGATAACTGGGATGAGCAAGGGGGTAAATCTCCAGCTTGCGCTGCGCGTTTATTCGCAGGCGGGCGCGACCGGCAGCGCCCGAAGTTTTTTGTATGATTCTCATCACCATGGCCGCCACGCTCGGATCCGCCCTCCTGGCCGCGTGCTTTTTTGCCTGTCCCCTGCTGTTTTTCACCAACCTCACCCGCAACCCCTACGTCGCGCAAATAGTCCTGCTCAACGTCTGCCTGGCCGCGGCCTCGGCTCTCTGCATCCATGAGGCGCTGTCCCAGGGCCGGCCCTGGCGGCCGCGCAGTCCCTTGGATCTGCCCTGGCTTGGCTGGCTGGCGGCATGCCTGGTCAGCTGGGCCGTATCCTATTGGGGCCGGACCCCGTTTTTCAGACCCGCCATCGCCGCCGAGGGGTCTCGCGCCTTCCTCTTCCTGGGCGTCAACTGCTTCCTGCCCTTTCTGCTGGCGCTGCACCGCGTCAAGGCCGAGGATTGGTCCGCTCCGGTTTCCGCCGGGGCTTGGGCTTGGTTCATCTTGGGCTGGGGGCTGGCTTGGATGGGATTTCCGGCCCTTCGTCGCCCGGGCGGGGGAGCCGTGGATTTCATCGGCAATTTCTGGGACCCCTACGGGGCGCTGCTCTGGGCCCTGGGGCTGGCCGGAGCCTGCCGACTCTGTCGAAAGGGCCGGGCGATCGACTTCCTGCACCTGGCCCTGGGCACGGCCTTCCTGGCCTCGGCTTACGGGGTGCTGCAATATTTCAACATCGAATGGATATGGCCCAACGTACTCAACCCCTACGGCGGGCGCTCCGTCTCGACTTTCGGAAATCCCAACTTCATGTCCTCGTTCAACGTGGTGCTATTTCCGTCCGCCGCCGTCTTGTTCCTCCTGAGCAACGCAAGCCGGCGCTGGATTTACGCAACCCTCCTGTTGACCATGGAGGCCGGCCTCCTCTGCAGCCTCACCCGCTCCTCGTGGCTCGGAGCCTTGGCCGGGCTTGCGGCACTCCTGGCGGCGCCCGAGCTGCGCCGCCAGCTTCGCCAAAACCCCCGCCCGCAGGGCTTGATGCTGGCCCTCGGGCTCGCCCTGGCCCTTCTCTGGCCGCATAGCTCGATTAAGAGCGGTTACACCCCGACCGTCATCGGGCGCCTGGCGGAGATCGGCCAGGCCGCCCAAGCCCGGACCATCTACGGCCCTTGGCACCAAAGACTGCTCATTTGGACCGCGTCTTGGAGCATGGGCGCCGAGAACCCGGCCACCGGCGCGGGGTACGGGCTCTTCGAGCTCTTTTACCCCTTCTACCAGGGCCCCTTGGTGGAAGCCCTGGAGGTCTTTCGCGGGCTGCGCACCCACGCCAACAACTCCCATAATGAAATCCTCGAGGTCTGGGCCCAAACCGGCGTTTTAGGGCTGGGGGTCTGGCTCTGGTTTTGGACGGCCTTCTTCACGCCTATGCTCAAGGCCGCCAAAAACGCCCCGCGCTCTTTTCTCCTGCCGTTGGCGGCTGCGGCGGGCGCCTTCGGCATGCTCGCCGACAACCTCTTGAACGTCTCCCTGCATTTTCCCGTGCCGGCCTTCGTGTTCTGGTGGTGCGCGGGCGCGGCCTTGGCGAGCCTGCCGGGGCGGCAAGAAGACGCTCGCCAGCCGCGCCGATGGAGCGGCGTGGCCGTCGGCCTCGCATCTGCCGCGCTAGTGGCTGGAATAGCCTGGCATTGGACCAAGGTCTTCAACCGGGAGTGGCGGTATTTCTCCGGATTCAAGCTTCTGCGCCACTCGGCGCTGGCCCAGGCCTCCCAACAGCTCGAAAAGGCTCGGGACTGGGGGCCGCCGGAGGTCAACAGCCTCTATGAGCTCGGCAACTCCTACGCCCGCGCCCAGCGTTTCCAGGAGGCCCGTAAGGCATACGCTGCGGCCTTGCAAGCCAACGCTGGTTATGACGAGATTTATTATAACATCGGCGTGATCGAAGCCGCCCATTTGGGCAGTCCCCGGCAGGCCATCCCTTTCCTCGAGGCCGCCCTCTGCATCAATCCCCTCTCCGCCGAGGCGCACAACCAACTGCAGAACATTTACCTCGGCGATCCGCAAAGCCATGCAGAGCGGGCCGAAGCCCTCCTCAAGCGCGCCCTCGCCCTGCACCCGGGAAACCCCAGCCATTGGAACAACCTCGGGTTCCTGCGCGCCTTGAGCAGCGATTATCCGGCGGCGGAAAGGGCCTACGCCCAAGCCTTGCGGCTGGACCCCAACTTCTCCGCGGCCGAGAGGAACCTCTTGGCGCTGGCTCGCCAAAGCGGGAGGCCGATCCACCCCATCGTGGAGCGCCTGCCTCTTTTGCGCCGGCAGCTCCAGAATCCCCCCCGAATCCCTCCCGGCAATCCTGTAATAAATCAGCAACGATAACAGTCTAACATTAGGCAGATTTCCAAAGGCTTTTTCAGGGCCTTTGGGAGCCGCGATTGCATCGGGACAAAAATGGCACGGATAATGAAAGCGATCGGGATTCTCTTCTTAGGCCTGCTCCTTCAGGGGGGCTTGCCCGCCATGGCCCAAGAGGAAGAAGCCGCGCCCCGCGACGCGGGCTTAAGCCGGCAAATGCGCATGGGCATCTACTTCTTCGAGAAGGGCGACGACATGCAGGCCATGGACCGCTTCATGGACGTTCTCACCAACGGCGCCCCCGCGGAGAGATCTCTGGCCAACGAGTACATCAATCTCCTCAACCGGCGCATGAACACCCTGGAGAAGACGCCGCTCCGCCCCAGCGCCTTGAAGCCTCATGCGGCCACCATCGAGAGCGTGGAGCCCGAGAAGAAGGCGGCAGAGGTGGCTCCCGCACCGCCTCAAGCTCCGGTTCAGGTGCTGGTGGAACCCGGGGAGGAGGTCGCCGCCGCTCCGGTTTCCGAGTCGCCCAAGCCCGCACCCAGGCCGCTCTACGAAACGCGGCAGCCTCCGGCGGAAAAATCCGCGATGAAGCAGGAGATACGAGCCCAGCTTCAAGCCCTCAAGGAGTCGGCCCTGCGAAAGCTGAAAGCCTGGGAGCAAACGCGCGTCATCCTGCTGGAAAACGGCGATCCGCAAGCCCTGGCCATCCCCTCCGCCCTGCTGTTCCAGCCGGGGGTGGTATTCCAAAGGCAGGCCCGCGGCGTTCTCGACGCGTTGACCCAGCTGACCTACGCCCTGGGTTCGGCGCAAATCTCCATTCTCCCGGAGGGAACGGCCGTCGGAGACGCAAAGGTGCTCGACATGCGGCGCAGCATGGGCATCTCCGCTCATCTCTATTCCGCGGGCATCGCCCCTGCCCGCGTCAAGGTCAACCTCCTCAACGGCCAAGTGGAAATTCCCAAGGCCTTGCGCAGCTACAAGGGTATCATCCTCCTGTTCGAGTACGGCAAGCCTCTGAAGCTGGACATGGACGGCGCGTTGGGGGAGGAGGCGGGGCCCGCGATTTCACTCGGGGTTTATCCCCGGGCCGTGCGCGCCGCTTCCGCGGAGGGGGGCGCCATCATAGAGTTCTCGGTCCAAGACCCGCCCTCCGGCCTGGCCTCGTGGAAATTCCAGCTCCTGAGGCCAGCTTCCTCGGACGGCAAGGATTTGGCTCCGCTTCAGGAGCTCTCGGGAACGAGCCCTATTTTTCATCAGATCTATTGGAACGGGTCTATCAATTATTCCGGCCCGCCCCTGCCAGCCGGCCGCTATGAGTGCGTGTTGACCGCCACCGACTCCAGAAACCGGCAGAAAACCCTGCATCGCTGGATACAGATATCCGGGGCTTCCGCCGGCCCGGCTCAAGCCAAGCCCGGAGGCGGAGCACCCTCGCCGGAAATGCCGCGATCCCCGTCTTCTTCGGCGAAGTCCCTGATCAAAGATTCTCTTATTAAGGAAACGCAGACCCGGCCGCGGGCGGGATTGTCCAAGGTCGAGATCTCCCCAAGGCGCAAAAAAGGGCTCAAAGCGAAGACTCGCCAGAAACCGGTGAAGAAGCCCACAGTCAAGGCGCCGGCCCCCACTGACTACGAGATAATCTTCCTCCCGGACGGCTACAAGACGGCCGGGAACTCAGGGCCCATTTTATCGCAGATCGCAGAGCGCAGCGTCTACTACCCCCAGGAAACTCTGCAAGTGACCGGCTACGCGCGCAGCTCCGAGCCGGACGCCTCCGTCTTGGCCGAAAAAAGGGCGCAGATGTTGGCTGGCCTCTTGATAAACAAATACCAGGTCGAGTCGAAGAAAATCAAGGTCAGCTCGAGCGTCTCGGACGCCGCCGAACCCAAGGCCGCGGTGAATTTCGTGAGGGGAGAATGAGGACGAAGAGAGAATGGCTTTAGACGAATTCATAGACCAGCTGGCCTTCGGCAGCAGCACGCCCCAGGTGAGCGCCTGCCTTGGGATGTACCTCAGCCCCGAGGTCATCTACATAGCGGAGGCGCGGATCGAGAAGGGAAAGCCGCTGGTGGACCATCTGGTGCGCATCCCGGTGCCTGCTCCGGCCGAGGCCGCCAAACAGCCGGGAGCCGGCCCCAGCACCACGTCTCTCAACACCGACTTCCTCTCCGATGGGGAGAAATTGGCGCTGCTCATCCGGCAATCCATGTCCCAGACGAAATGGAAGACAAAGAACGTCATGGTGACTCTGTCCCACCACCTGGGGCTCCTGCGCTACTTCACCATGCCGGAAATCAACCCCCGCTTTTGGAAATCCGCCATACCCCTGGAGGCCAAGAAATACATCCCCATCCCGTTGGACATCTTGAGCCACGACTACCAGGTGATTGCCCTCCAGCCCGACGCCAACAACAAGGCCCGCCAGGGGGTTTTGATCGCCGTGACTCAAAAGAAAAACATAGCGGCCATCAGCACCCTCCTCCAGGGCTTGGAGCTCAACCTCGTCGGAATGGAGGTCGCGCCCTGCTCCGTCCTGCGGCTTTGGCAAAGCCTGGAGCCCGGACCACTCGACAAGCCGCTCTGCCAGGTCCATTTCGACGGGGGGAACATACGCATCCTCGTGGCGGACAAGGGCCTGCCCGTGTTTTTCAGGGAGCTGTTCCTGGGTTCAGACGTCTCTATGGGAGACATCAGGAAGGTGGACCTCGGCGGCTGCGTGGCTTTCGCCCAGAAACAGCTGGGTGTCGCGGCCCTGGGACAGGTCAAGGTCAGCGGCGCGGCTCAGGCTCTGCCCAGCTGGCAGGCCGCCTTCTCCCAGGAGTTGGGCCTTCCCGCAGGGCTCCAAGACACCGCGGCCCTTCTGGGAATAAAGGGGGGAGACTGGGGCGGATACGCCTCCATCGGGACCGGGCTGCGCTTTTTACGCCCCGCCACCATGAACCTGGATTTGGGCCGGGTGGGCAAAGTCTCGGAAGAAGACCACCGCGTGGCCCGGGACATCTTCATGATCGCGGCCTTCCTCTCGGTTTGCTTCTTGGCCCTGGGCCTGGGCCGCATGGGCTTGTACCGCTATAAATCCAGGGAATTAGCCCGCTTCCGAAGAGATCCGGAGATAGAGGCGGTATTCACAGGGAAAACGCCCCAGCAGATAGAAGAGATGATCAAAAGCCTGCAAGGCCAGGTGGAGTCCGTCCAGGGGTTGGGCATCGACCGCGTCAAGGTCTCGACCCTCTTGAAGGACGTGGCCGAAAGCCTTCCCGAGAAAACCTGGATCACGAACATTTCGCTCACCAATCCGCTCGTCAAAGGGAGCCAAAGCCTCGAGCTGCGTCTTTCCGGTCACGCCGTGGCACCGAGCCTAAGCCAAGAGCAGGACCTGGCGTTCCAATTCAAGGAGCAGTTGATCAAATCCAAGGTCGTGGGAAAAACTTTCTCGGACATTCAATTATCCGTCACGGGTAAACCCCTCGCCGACGACGCCGTTCAAGGCCTTGACCCGGGCGCGTTGATGCAGCGTCTGGAGACCAGGACTCAATTCGTGATCACCGCCCGAGCGAGGAAGCCGCAATGATCATGGCCGATCTGGGAGAATGGCTGGAATCGGCGCGCAACGAAGCGCGTATTATCAACTCCACCATCCGCGAGAGAGGCTTAAACCGCTTCCTTCGGCCGATCCTTTTCGGCGGAATCATCGTCTACATCTGCTATTCCATGGTCTATCAGAAGCCCGGCCGGCAATTGGCCGGGCTCAACAAGAAAATCGAGGCTTCGCGGGCCACCTCCCAGTACGCCGACAATTACAAGACCCTCCGGGACAGGCTGGGAGAAGTTCGGGCCCTGCTTCCCACGGTCAAGGAGCGCGACCGCTGGCTCACCGGAGCGATCCTCGATTCCATGAGAAGCGGGAACATCCTAGCCGACTCCATTCTTCCTCCGGATGAGGTGGAGCAGTCAGGGCTGGTGTTCCAAAAGGTATCGGTCAGTCTGGAGCTCAAATTCCCCGATCTCGTGGCCTGGCTCTCGCGAATGGAGGATGCCAAGCCGCTGATGCACATCGCCTCCTTCGACCTAAGCAAGAAGGCCGATCGGCCGGGCCGAAACGGCGTCAACTGCACGATCGCGACCATTATTCCCGCGCAGGGCGGAGCCAGATGAAGGGCTTGGGCTCCTGGAGCTGGGCCGTGTTGGCCGGGGTTCTGGCCGTGCCCGGCTTCATGTTTTACCAATGGCGAGCCAGACTCGACACGACTAACCGCCAGCAGATGTCACAGAAAGTCCGCAAACGCCTTCCAGAAGGGCAAGGCTTGTTCTCCGATTCTCCCAGCCGGGGACGCCTTAATAATCCCATGACCGAGGCCTCCAAGCAGTCGGAAAGGGAAACATTGGCGATCGCCGCCCCCATGCCGAGTCTAAGCGACGAATCGGCCGCCAGCGTGGAGCAGTCCACCCCCACTGTCCAGCCCAACGCATCTCCTGAAGGGTCCCAGTACAGCGCCCCTGCCGGGGCGCAGCCCGCTGCGCCCAGGCGAGACCCCACTCTTTCTCCTTACGACATGCTTCGGCTCCAGCAGGCGGAGCTCGAAAAATCCGCGGCCCAGGGAGGGGTTGTCCGCGCGGCGGTCAAGCGCATACAGGCCAAACGGGAGCCGCCCGTCGAAAACGACATCTCCCTGCAGGGAATCATTTCCATCGACGGCCGCAACAAGGCCATCGTCAATGGAGAGACCGTCGGAGAGGGAGACATGGTCGGGGCGGCCAAGGTCCTGCGCATTACATCACAAAGCGTCATTTTCATCCATAAAAACAGGAGATTCACTAAGACGATTGGAAGATAAGGGGAGAGGTTCCCATGAGAAATAGAAAAGACATCTTGGCTTGGCTTTGCGAATCCCTCAAAAGGGCGGCGGCCCTGGCCGCTGCCTTGGGGCTGGCTCTCTCGAACGCCTCCCCGAGTTGGGCCCAGCGCCGCTCGGCCGAGCCCGAGGCCAATCCTCAATTCCAGAAGGAGCTCCAGTCCCCGGAAAACTCGCCCGCGGGAACCCCCTTTACCACGGCTCCCCCGGAGGAAGAGGCTGCGCCCGCCTCGGCGTCGTCCGCTCTGGAGTCGGTGCAGATAGGGACGTCCCCGGCTCCAAAGCCCTCCGGCCAGGAAAAAGTATCGCCCCTAGACATCCGCGTGAGCGTCAGGGTCAAGAGCGCTCCCTTGGCGACCTTTCTCGACACCATAGCGGCCCAGGCGAGGGTGAATTTCATCATCACGGAGGGCCTGGAGACCAAGAGAGTGACGGCATTCCTGCAAAACGTCACCGTGCGCGAGGCCCTCCAGGTTCTTCTCGAGATCAAGGGACTGACTTATCAGCAGATCGGCAAGAGCAACACCTACGTCGTCACTCCCCGATCCAAGACCGTCGAGAACCTTGTGACGCGCATCTATACCCTATCCTACGTCCCGCTGATTCCCCTGGCGACCCCCGCCTCGGATCAGTCCGCCTCCGGCGCCGCCGCGGCGGCCGCATCCTCATCATCGTCCGGCAGCGAGGTGGCGATCGTGAGCGTCCTCAAGAGCGTGTTGTCCAAGTCGGGTCAGGTCGCCATGGAGCCGCGCACCAATTCGCTCATCGTCACCGACATACCGGAGGTGTTCCCGCAAGTCGAGCAAATCATCGCGGAGTTAGACAAGAAGGCCCCCCAGGTCATCATCGAGGCGCAAATCGTGATGATCAACTCCACCCGCAGCAAGGATCTCGGCATCGAGTGGGGAGGGCCGAATGGGGAGCTGGGGAGCTTTACGGCCGGTCAGCGCGACACAAGCTTCCCGATGCAACTGCCTGGCAATTTCTCGAAGCTCCGCTTCCTCGACCCGGTCAGCAACGTGGTCACCACCGTGGGCTCGGCGTCGGGAAACACCGCTCTCTTGGCCGCCAGCAACAGCGCGCTATTTACGGGAGGGCTCAAGACCAGCTTGATTGATCTGACCCAGCTCAAGGTGACGTTGAGAGCCCTGGTCTCCCGCTCCGAGGCCAGGTTCCTGGGAAAGCCCAAGGTCCTCACCCTCAACAACAAGGCCGCCTTCATCGAGACCACGAGCCGGGAGGGGGTCTCGGTGCAGCAAAGCCAGTCCAGCGGAGGCTCCTTGACCCAGTCCAGCATCACCGTGGAGCGCTTCGACACCGGCCTCAAGCTCACCGTCACCCCCCAGATCAACAAGGACGGCTACATCACCATGCTGGTCCAGCCCAGCTTCACGGACGTGGAGGAGGCCGTCATCTCGTCCGCCGCCCAGAGGGTGTTCAACCCGGTCGTCCGCAAGGCCTCCACCCTCGTGCGGGTCAAGAACGGGCAAACCTTGGTCCTGGGAGGGCTTCTGGAATCCAGGGAAATAAAAACCGTCCGCAAGGTCCCGTTCCTGGGCTACATTCCCCTGATCGGCTGGCTTTTCACCAGCACCCACGCCCAACGCCGCAACGAGGACCTGGTGGTGTTCCTAACACCCACCATCGTCAATGACTGATAAATCTGCGGGTTTAGGCTTGATTTTTGGAGCACTCCCGCTATACTTAAAGAAGGCCGCGAAACCATGAGCCAAAAACTGCAGTTGGCCGATATCCTTGTGGCCAGCAACGTCATTACAGAGGACCAGCGCCAGCGCGCGGCCAAAACCGCCGCGCAAAGCAAATGCCTGTTCGGCGAAGCCGTCGTCAAGCTTGGATTTGCCAAGGAAGAGGACATAGCCGTGGCCTTCTCCAAGCAGCTCGGGATCCCCTATGCCTCGCGGGAAAACCGGATCCTTAAGGTTGAAAAGAACCAGAACCTCGAGAAAGTCATCACGGAGGATTATGCCCGTGAGCACCTGGCCCTGCCGCTATTCCTGGACGACAAACTCCTGGCCGTGGCCATGGCCGACCCCGACAACGTCCTCACCTTGGACAATTTAAGGCTCCTGACCGGCTTGGAGATACAACCTTTCGTCGCCACCAAGACCCAAATACTCAAAGCCATCGATGATTTCTACCAGGCCGGGGGAACCGCCCTTATCGAGACGACCATGAACGCGCCGAGCGGAACGCCGGACAGCGACGTTCAGGAGGCGGAGTCCTCGGACATACGGCTCGACCTCGACCAGGCCTCCGTTGGAATCAAGAGCGAGCAAGTCGTGGCTCTCGTCAACGCCGTGATCAAACAGGCCATTTCCGAGCGCACCTCGGACATCCACCTCGAGAGCTACGACGAACGCGTCATCCTGCGTTTTCGAATAGACGGCATCCTCTACGAGCGCCTTCCTCCGCCCAAGAAGGTGTTCATGGCCGTGGTCTCGCGCATCAAAATCCTGTCCAAGCTCGACATCGCCGAGCGGCGCCTCCCCCAGGATGGAACCTTTTCCATCAAGCTTCAAAACCGGCCTATCGACCTGCGCGTTTCAATATGCCCCACGGTTTACGGGGAGAAGGTGGTGCTGCGCATCCTCGACAAGGGGGCCGTCGAGCTCGACATAGAAAAGATCGGCTTCGAGGCCAAGCAAAAGGAAGACTTCCTGACCGCCGCCAAGATGCCCCACGGCCTGATCTTTCTCACCGGCCCCACCGGATCGGGGAAAACCACCACCCTCTACGCGGTGCTAAACACCATCAAGACCTCCGAGCTCAACTTCATGACGGTCGAGGATCCCGTGGAAATTAAGCTCGAGGGGATCAATCAGGTCCAGGTGCGCTCCAACATCGGGCTCACCTTCGCCTCCGCCCTGCGCTCCTTCCTCAGGCAGGACCCCGACGTCATACTCGTGGGAGAGGTCAGGGACCAGGAAACGGCCCAGACCTGCCTGCGAGCCGCTCTCACCGGCCACTTGGTGCTCTCGACCTTGCACACCAACGACGCCCTTTCCTGCGTGGTGCGCCTCATAGATCTCGGCATAGAGCCATTCCTGCTCTCCAACAGCCTGGCCCTGGCCGCCGCCCAGCGCCTGGTGCGCCTGCTCTGCCCCCACTGCAAGAAGCCCTACAAGCCCGACAAGCAGGCCGTGGAGACCTGCATCAAGGAGTCCCTCCTCGAACACCCTCCGGACCCGGACTCCGTGGTCTTTTACCAGCCTCGGGGCTGCGATCACTGCGCGCGGACGGGATTTGTGGGGCGCAAGGCCATCTACGAGGTTTACCGCATCAACCCCGAGATGCGCGAGATCATCTACCGCTACGGCGGTGATTTGGCCCGGCTCAAGGAGGTCGCGGTCAAAGCCGGGATGTGGAGCATCCGCGCCAGCGGGTGGAGGAAGGTCTTGAAGGGCCTCACCACGCCGGAAGAGGTCATGGCCGTCACGACGGCGGACTGACATGGGGCGATTCTCCTACACCGTCCAAGACAACAAGGGCGACACCAGCGTCGGCGTGGTGGAGGCCTCCGATGAAAACGAGGCCATCAACAGCCTCCAAGCCAAGGGTTATTTCATCCTGTCTCTGTCCGCCGACAAATCCACGACTTCCACCGCCCGGGGTGCTGGCAAGCAGTCCGGCGGCAAGGCCGGCATCCGGGATCTTGTATTCCTTGCCGAGCAGTTGGCGACCTTGCTCAACGGGGGGGTCCCCCTCGTGCGAGCCCTCTCTCTCTTGGGAGAGCATTCAAGCTCCAAAGCCTTGCACCTGGCCTTGGGCCAAGTCACCAAGGACGTGGCGGGGGGAATGGCGCTTTATAAGGCCCTAGAGAAGCACCCCCGCATATTCAACACCCTTTGGGTCTCCTTGGTGCAGGCCGGCGAGATGGGCGGTCAGCTTCCCAAGGTCTTGAAGCAGATCGCCGCCTACTTGTCGGCCCAGGCGGAGCTCCAGGGCAAGGTCATCACGGCCCTGGCCTATCCCGCGGTGCTGGCCACCTTCTCGCTGGGCGTACTCGCGTTCTTTATCATCAAGATCGTTCCGGTATTCGCCGAAATCTTCAACAGCTTCCAAGTAAAGCTTCCCGTCCTCACGCAGGTCATCATCATGATCTCGAACCTCCTGGTCCACCACTTGGCCCAGGTCATTTTCGTCGTGATGGGCATTGGCTTTATGTGGAACGCCTACACATCCACCGAAACCGGCAAGGAGATGCGCTGGAATTTGATCTTCGGAGTCCCGTTCTTCGGCACCTTCCTCAAGAACCTGATGGTGGAGCGGCTTCTAACCACCCTTTCGACTTTGATAGAGAGCGGTGTCAGCATCTTGAACGCCATCTCGGTCCTCGAGGGCGTCTTTGGCGACAACATCATATTCCAGCGCCTGCTCAAGTCGGTCAAGAACGACGTGGCCAGCGGCAAGGCCATCTCCGCGGCCTTCCGCAAGACCGGGGTCCTGCCGCCCCTGGTGACCGAGATGATGTACATGGGGGAGGAGTCCGGCAAGCTTCCCGACATGCTGGTGACCCTCTCGGACTTCTACCGCGAACAGATAGACCAGTTCACCCGGCGCTTCACAGCCATCATAGACCCCATTCTCGTCGTCGGGATTGGAGGGCTCGTCGGGGTGATCGTCCTGGCCGTGTTCCTGCCCATATTCAAGCTGTCCACTTTCGGAGGGAAATGATGCCTGGAAACGCCGAAGGCGGCTACACCTTGGTCGAGCTGCTGGTCGTTATCACGATCATCGGCGTGCTGGCCCTGGTGGCCGTTCCCTCCTACCTCAAGTCCATAGAAACCAGCAGGGCCGACGACGCGGTGGCCGTGAGCAACATGCTCGCGGCCGCCAACCGCATGTTCTATCTAGACCACGTCAGCACCTACACCACCGGCACCCTGTCGACCACAGCAACGGGATGCAACGCAGGAGACTCCTGCCCCACCTCAGGCCCCTACACCGCCTGCGCCTTGGTGGCCTGCAAGTACCTCGCGGCCCAGGATTGGACCTCCAAGCACTACACTTTCGCGACTGCCGACGGCACCGCGGGCGGCTGCCAGTCCATGAGCGGCTCTTACGTGGCCTGCGCCAAGCGAAAAACTTCCGGAACCAACAGCACGAGCATCTCGCCGTACAACACCTGGGCTTACGGAGTCCAGTCCAACGGCGTGATCGCCACCGAGGGAACGTCCACTCCGACCCCCGTGCAATGATTTATGTCCAACGACGGCCGTTCGGGTTATACTCTGGTAGAGGTGGTGGTGGCGATGCTCATCAGCGCGATCATGGTCGCCGCCATCATGAGCGTGGCCTTGTCCGCCAAGAAGGGCGAGGTCAAGAACGATAGGAAAATCGTGGCCAACCAGGCGACTCGGGAGCTGGCCGCCAAGCTCAACGCCTACATCACCGCCGACCCCGCCAGCACCATCATCGCCGGGCCTGGCTCTGGCTCCAACAAATGGTCCATGACCTCAGGAAGCATCGTGGACACCTGCCCAGACGCCAGCACCAACTGCTACGCCCTCACCACGGGCTCCCATACCTTGACGGGATTTCTTCCCACCTGGTTCGAGGCAACGCCCTACAGCGCGCGCGCGATCTATTTCGTATCCTACCCCCAGGCCTACAGCGTGGCCAACGGAACCGTTCCCCTGGTCAACGTCACCGTGAGCTGGACGGAGCCCTAAACCCATGAAAATACGCAAGGCGGGGGGATTCACCTTGATCGAGCTCCTGATCGCGGCGGTCCTCTCGATCGCGGTCCTCTTGGGCATCATTTCCCTGTCCTCGTCGATTTTGCGCTACCAGTATGAAGGCGTGCGAAAGGGCAAGGTCTCCGGGCAGACCCTTTTCGCCCTGTCCCGGATGCAGAAGGAGATCGAGGAGGCGACCCATCTCGAGCTTCCCTCCTATTCCTCGACCACCGGGAACGTCCTCAGCGCCTGCGCCAACTGGTCCATGGCCCTGAGCCCGCCGGGGGGGGCCAGCGTCGACTCAACCCTTGCCGTGAGCTCCTTCTACTATTGCGTGGACTCGAGCAACAGCCTGCTGCGCTACTCGGGAACGACCTGCCCTTACACGGCTCCCGCCTCCTGCGGGTCAGGAACCTTCGAGACCGTGGTCTACCAGAACTTTTACCTGATGGACAATTATTCGTATTATTTCGCGAGGGCCTCGGACGTGGGCGGGGTGGAGATGCACTACATCGTCGGAAACTCGACCCCGACCGCGAACGTGCCCAATCCCGCGGCTTACAAGATCAATACCAAGATCGGCATGCGCAAAAACTACCTCAACACCTACGATTGATCCATGGCGCGCTCGAAAGGCTCGGTTCTCATCCATGTCCTGGTAATAGCGGTGATCACCTCCATCATCGCCGCGGGGCTGTTGCGCATGCTCCTTCTCCGCCACACCTTGATTTCCAGGGCCCAGGAGGGCTCCGCGGCCAAGAAATCGGCAGAGTCCGCCATGGCCAGGCTCGTCTCTTCATGGAACAGCGTCAACATCGTCTGCTCCAACGTGAGCGGAAGCGGCTACACTTGCTCTCCGGCCAGCACGACATCCCCCGGCACCTGCTCCTGCACTTGCACAAGCCCTGGAGATGCCACCGTGGTGGCCGCCCTCTCCGGCAGCCTTTGCCAGCTCACCATCACATCCCCTTGAAGCGCCTCATCCTGACGGCCGACGATTTCGGCTATGACCGGCGGATCAACGCCGCGGTCCTCAAGGCCTACAAGGAGGGAGTCCTGCGCCACGCCAGCCTCATGGTCGACAGGGAGGGCGCCGCCGAAGCCGCCGAGATCGCCAGGAAAAACCCGGGCCTGGGGGTAGGCCTGCATCTCGAGCTTTGCCGCTCGCAGCCTGCCCTGTGGGGCCTGCGCTATTTCTTCCTGCCCGCCTTTCGGAGAAAAATCGAACCCGAGATCAGGCGCCAGATCGAGCGCTTCCTCTCCCTTGGCCTAGCACCCTCCCATGTGGACGGGCATTTCAACATCCACGTTCATCCCGCCATTTTCCCGGTCCTGGCGCGCCTCTGCCGCGAATATCGAATCCCTCGGACCCGCCTGCCTCGCGGGGAAATGCCCCTGTGCGGGCGCTACCAGCCGTCTTCATGGCTCGCCATCGGCCCCTTGGCAGTGGTGTTTTCTCTGTTGGGGGCGTATCTGAGGCTCCGGGAGGGCAAGGGCCTCGTGATTCCCGAGAGGACCTTCGGGCTCCTGCGCTCGGGGCTCATGAAGGAGGATTACCTGGTTTTCCTGCTCCGGAACCTCCCCGAGGGCCTGACTGAAATCTATTTCCACCCAACGACGGATCCCGAATCGGAGGTGGACAGCGCCCCGACCACGACCCACCACACTTTGAGCGAGCTCAAGGCCTTGCTCAGTCCGCGGGTGCGAGAGGCCTTGCGCTCAGCCGAGGCTCGCTTGCTGGAAGAGGGGAGTCCTCCCTCCCGCGACCCAGGCACAGAAGCAGGCCCAAGCACGCCCACAGGATTTCCCGGCAGTGCCTGATCAGCCCGAAAGCCAGGCCTTGAGCCGGCGCATAGCCAAGGGCGTGGAATATAGCCGTCTTGCCGGCCTCCTGGGTGCCCACCTTGGCCGGAACCATGAAGAATAGGGAATCTATCAGATTCGACAATATCTCCACGGCCAAGGCCGCGGTCACCGACAGGCTCAGCCCCATGAAATGGCATATGAGCAGGACCTCGGCGGCTCCCCAGGCGTAGCCCGCGATAAAAAACAGGATCGAGAGGGAAAAACGCCCCGGATGGCGGGCGAGATAATCTTGGAGCTGTCCCCCCAGCTCGGCGAGCTTCCCGGTTTTGGGGAGCTTGCGTGCCATGACGTAAACGGCGAGGCTTATCAGGCCGATTAGGAGCGACGAACCCGCGATGCCCCAGGCCCGTTGGGTCCCGGAAAGGAGGTTCAGCTTGCCGTTAATGACGAACAGCATTCCCAGGAGGATGAAGAGAGCCTGGCCCAAGGCTTGGGAAAGTTTGGCGACCACCACGCTCGCGTTGCGGACCGGCTCGGGGGCAAATCCCACGAGCAGGCCCGGGCGGATGAGCTCGCCCGCGATGGTCCCGCTCGGCGTGAGATAATTAACTCCATCCCCGGCGACGCGGCCGCGAATCAGCGCCAGAAAGGGGATCCCCTTGGCGTCGCCCCCGGAGAAAGCGAACCGCCAGCCCAAGGCGTTGAGCATATGGTCGAATATCTGGAAGGCCAAGATCGCCAGGAATCCGAACCCGAGACCGCGGATCCGCGCCCAGACCAAAGCCGGCTCGAAGCGCCACAGGAGGAGCGCCATGGTGGCCAGGCCCGCCGCCAGAATCGCCCGCCGAAACCAGCGCATGAAACCCTAGTTCTCCACGGCCAGGGGCTGTTGCATCTCGGCGGGGACGAGCCTTCCCTTGGCCTCCACCACGTATATCTGGCCTCGCCAGCTTACCCGGCCGCAGCCGAATCCCGACAGCCACGCGCAAAAAGCTATCCACTCGCTGAGGGGAAGGATCGCCAGGAAGGCATGGCTCTGCCTTCCGCCCAACAGGCGGGCCACCGCCAATTTATTGAGAGCCTTGGCCGCCAGCAGGGCGCCTGCCAGCCGCCAATCCCCCGAGGAGGCTCCGAAGAAGAGCATTTTGATGGTAAGAAGCGAAAAGCCGTGCAGGAGCACTGCGCCGAAATAACCGCACGGCTGGCAGAGGCGAATGGTCCTGGCCCAGCGTGCCTGGTGCTCGAGATGCTCGCGGCCGCTCGAAATGCAGGGAATGGAGTCCACGGCCACGGTTGAGAAGGCAATCTCCAGGCCCAGGGCCTTCACCGATTCTCCCAGGACATAGTCATCGGCCAGATGCGCGGAGAGATTTTGAAAGCCCCCGGTCCTCTCCAAGACAGATTTCCTGATGAGCATCGCGGCCCCCATGGCAAAGCGCATCCCGAAGGCGCCTGCGGTCAAGGCCTGCGGGAGAAAATTGCAGTTGACCGAAAGGGCCTCGAGCCCGGCCCAGAGGCCCTTGGGGACGGCGGACTGATAAAAGCAGGTCACCAGGCCCACCCGAGGATCGCGCAAGGGGGCCACGCTGCGCTTAAGGAAATCCGGCGCTATTCGGATGTCCGAGTCCGACATGAGCAGAACGTCGTGGCGGATGAAGGCGGCGGTGTTGGAGAGATTGTTGATCTTGGGGTTGAAGCCGATGCGGTTCTTGGAGATCACTATCTCCATGTCCAGGGAGGGGAATTCCTCGCGCAGGCGCAGGAGCGTGGGCAGAGCCGGATCCTCCGATGAATCCAGGGCGAAAACCACCTGGAATTGGGGATAATCCAGGGTGCAGAAGCTGCGCAGGTTCTCGTAAAGCTCGCGGTCCTCGCCCTTCAATGGCTTGAGTATCGTGACCGGCGGCTCGAAGGCGGGGTTAGGTGGCGCCATGCCGCGCCTGAGGAGGAAGTAAGCCGCAGGAATCGAGACTATGGTGAAGGCCAGAGAGAACTGGGCCGTAAAGCGCGCCAAGGGCGCCAAGAACCCCTCGCCAACGATTCGGGCGCCTAGAAGGACGGCGCCGATGATTTCCCAGTCCATTCAGGGTTCAAGAAGCCGCGGCGGCGGTCTCCGATCCTTCCGGGGCCCTCGTGCGGCCCCTTAGATAATCGAGGAACTCGCGCCCCTCCCGCAGCCTTCGGCGCCGCTCCAGCGGATCCTTGATCATGCCCGCGAGCATGCGCGCGATGGGCTTGGGCCGGGCGTAGAACTTGGTGTAGAATCGCTTGACCCCGGCCGTGATCTCGGCCGAGGAAAGATGCGGGTACTGCAACGTGCAGGACTGCGTGCCGTCGTTGCGCACCAGCGCGTCCGCGTCGTACCACTTGTTGGCCATGGCCTGGCGGTAGAGTTCGGTGCCGGGATAGGGTGCGGCGAGAGACACCTGGATGGTGTCCACGTCGAGCCCGCAGGCAAAGCGCATGGAGTCCTCCATGGTTTCTTTGGTCTCTCCGGGAAGGCCCAGGATGAAGGTCCCATGGATGACGATGCCGAGCTTGCGGCAGTTGCGCGTGAACTCCTGGGCGATGTCGATGCGGACTCCCTTCTTGATGTTGTTGAGGATCTGCTGATTTCCGGACTCGTAGCCCACCAGGAGAAGACGCAGGCCGTTTTCCTTGAAAATCTTGAGGTACTCGCGGGGCACATTGGCCCGGGAGTTGCAGGACCATGTGATGCCGAGCCGGCCCAGACCCTTGGCGATCTCGGCCGCCCGGGAAAGATCCGCGGTGAAGGTGTCGTCATCGAAGAAGAATTCCTTGACCTGGGGGAAATGCTCCTTGGCCTTGGACATCTCGGCCACCACGCTCTGCGGGCTGCGGGTGCGGTAGACGTGGCCGCCCACGGTCTGAGGCCAGAGGCAGAAGGTGCAGCGGGCGGGGCAGCCCCTTCCGGTATAAAGGGAGAGATAGGGGTGCTTGAGGTAGCCTATGTAGTAGTTCTCCGCGGTCAAATCCCGCTTGTATATGTCCACCACGCTGGGCAGGGCGTCCATGTCCTCGATG
Organism: Elusimicrobiota bacterium; assembly: GCA_016218575.1. NCBI lineage: Bacteria > Pseudomonadati > Elusimicrobiota > Elusimicrobiota bacterium. The sequence continues at coordinate 122,720 of JACRDN010000005.1, read as the reverse complement.
AGCCGGCGGTCCGGATTATGCCGGACCGAGCCGTTCTCCCGGAAGCTCAAGCCGCTGATCTCGGAATAGGGCCTGCCTTGGGCCACTTCCAGGAGGGTGTAATCGAATTCCTCCCGGGCCACGAAATCGAGCGCCGGGGAGGCTCCAAGGGACTCCTCGGGAAGCACCGCCACATGGGCTCCCACAAGGCCTATCCTGAGACCAGGACAGGCCTTTTTCAGGGCCTCGGCCACCTTCACGTCATTGTCGAAGGAGGGAGTCGAGGTATGGATCACGCAGAGTTCGAAGCCCTTGGCCCTTTGGAGAACTTCCTCGAGGCTTAAGTCGTCGGCGGGAGCGTCGATGAGCTTCGAGTTTTCGATCATGGCCGCGGGCTGGGCAAGCCACGTCGGATACCAAAAAGACTTGATCTCGCGCCGGGCCTGGTAGCGCGAGCCAGCACCACCGTCGAAGCCGGAATAAGAAGGGGGGTTCAAGAACAGCGTTCTCATGGTCGCGGGCATATTCCTCCGTTATTTGAACGGTAATTTTAGCAAATACCTCTCCTGGCTAACAATTGCTTTATCTGCTACACTCCGCCGGTGCGGCTTCCATGCGCCCTCGCTGTCCTTCTGGCGCTCTGGACGGCGGCCCCCGCCCGGGCCGGCGAAGGCGAATGGCGCCAGTCGGACTCCTTCCATTTCAGCGTTTTTCATGAAAATCCCTGGCTTTCGGGCGGATTCAGCCTGGGCCTTGAGAATCTCCACTCCCGCCTGCGCCGGGATCTGAGTTCCATGGCGCCCTGGATGTCCTCGGAGCGGGTCAAGGTCTATATTTACAAGGACAGAGCCTCCTACCTCAAGGGTCGGTTCCAACCGCCGCGATGGTCCAACGGCCTGGCCATCCCACAAGAAAGGGCCGTGGCGGTCCATGAGGGAAGGGACAAGAAAAAGCTATTTTCCGTCCTGGCCCACGAACTCACCCACCTCATCTTCGAGAGCTTCTGGGGAAAAGCCGGCCGCCCTCCGGCCTGGCTCAACGAGGGCCTGGCCATGGTGGAGGAGGCCGAGGCGGGAGACATTCCCAGAAGCTCTGGCTGGCACTCGGCCATGCAAAACCTGCCTCCCAGGTCGTATTTTTCCATGGCCGAACTCGAGAGGACAAGCCCCGGCGAGGACCTAAACGCGGCTCAAGTCAAAAATAACCCGAAAATCGAGATCTGGTACACGCAGAGCTACTCCTTGGTCTACTTCCTGACGCGCCAGAACTCCAGCTTCAAGTTCAAGAGCTTCTGCTCCTACCTGCGCTCGGGCAAAAGCCTCAAGGAAAGCCTCTGGCTCTCCTATCGCTACCGCTCCGTCCCAAAATTCGAGGAAGCCTGGAAGAAATGGCTGGGTGCCAGCCATTGATTTTATTTCAGCCACGCCCGGCAGGGCGTCGCCAAAGCCTTCTCAAGCAGCGCCACTGTTTTAGAGTCGTTATAGGCCACGAATGCGATCCGCTTCACCTGGGCGGGCTTTCAGGCTTGGGAGTTGAAATCTCTTTCGGATTCTCGAACTGTGTGAGCCCGCCTTTTTTCATGGACAGGCTCACAAAGCTTTCCGCCATGGTCAATCCCTCTTGAAGGGAAATCGCCCCGTTCTGTTCTAGCTCCCCATTCTTATAAAGGTACCCTGTCATCTGACCGTTCCCATCAGAAATCAAGATACTGTGGTAAGTCGGTCTCAAATCTACGCCTCCCATCATGTGGTCATAAGGATTGTCGGACTTCCTGAAAGCGTCGATGAAAGATTTAGCCCCGTCGGGATGGACAATCTCGTATCGAACCATGTCATAGCCGACGTTCCAGGCTTGAGCATGCTGGCTCGATTGATAGGTGGTTCGAGTTATGCTGGCGATTCCACGCTGGAGTATTCGCGCTATTGGTTCCATTGTCCTGAGACGGTAAAATGGATTAGAACCGATTTCCTGATCATGCGGATTTAAAACAATGAAACTATCAGTCTCCATGGCTTCAATCAATTTTTGCCCGTTTTCTCCTATCGGGAATTTTTTTAGTTCTCCCAAAGAAGTCGCGGCGGCCATCTTTGCATTTTGACTATTAGATGGGGCGGGCACATCCACCCGCCTCGTTACAACGCCTGACCCGTCTCCATGGCGATAACGCCGCAACCGCCATGATTCAGGAAGGATTTTTTGCCACAAAGGAATGGCCGGCTGGGGGGGCTTTACAGCCTCGGCGATTCCCGGGACAAGCAGTCCGCGGTCCAAAGCTTCGGCCATGCGCTCCATCTTCTCCCTCAATTCATCCTGCCGCTTTCGCTCTTCTTCTGGAAGGTGGGATGCCATAATGGCGTTAAGTTCAGCGACTCTCGCCGTGAGAGCGGCTGTTTCTTGCGGCGTGGGATTGCTCAACTTCGCTACAAATTCAGCGGCCCTGGTTGCCACAAAATCCTGCATGCCGGGGAAACCCTGCCCCCGGGCCCCATAGTCAAGGCGGGCACGCTCAGCCTCCTGAGGCGTTGGCTCTGGCAGAGCCGAAATAGCTTGCCTCAAGTTTGCGGCGCGATATGAAGGAACGTTCAGGAAGTCGCCGATGGCGGCATGCCAAGGCGGAGGAACCGACTGTAATATTCCGCCGACGGCTTCAATTATCGCGCTTCTGAAAGCTACGCCGGGGTTCTCCGCCGTCGGGCCAGCATGAATCGTCCCATTGAGAATAATGATCGCCGCAAGCGCAAGCGACGTCGGGAGATTTTGATTTGACGATCGAGACTGCTTTCTTGACTTCATGGCTCCTCCAGTTAAACACCTGAGCGGATCTTGAAAAACTTTTTCAAATCCCTCTGAGCGATCCGCTACTTCTTGTCGAAGCGTCCAGCCACTTCGATGCCCAATGTCATGCGTTGATATTATGTCCTGGACTCTCATATTCGTCAGGGGTCGTTGGGGCATGCATAAGAACCAGAAGGCCTACTGCAAAATATGGGTCGAAAGACCTATACGCGAACGCGTAAATCCTCGTATCTGCCTTGTTTTTCTTGGGGCAGGTCTGCTTATGGCCCAGGAACGCGGGCATGCTGCGGCAGAAGAGCCTTAAGGTAGCGCCCGGTGTGGGAGGAGGGATTGCGGGCCACGCCCTCGGGCGTGCCCGCGGCCACGAGCTCTCCTCCGCGGTCGCCGCCCTCGGGACCTAGGTCCACGATCCAGTCCGCGGTGCGGATGACGTCCATGTTGTGCTCGATCACGAGCACGGTGTTGCCGCTGGAGACCAGACGGTGGAGCACCTCGAGGAGCTTGGCCACATCCGCGAAATGGAGGCCGGTCGTGGGCTCGTCCAGGATGTAAAGGGTTCTTCCCGTGTCCCGGCGTGAGAGCTCGGAGGCGAGCTTGACGCGCTGGGCCTCCCCTCCTGAAAGCGTGACAGCGCTTTGGCCCAGCGCGATATAGCCCAGGCCCACGTCGTCCAAGGTCCTCAAGACCCGGCATATCGAGGAATAAGAGGAAAAGAATTCGAGGGCCTCCTCCACGCTCAAAGCCAGGACCTCGGCGATGCTCTTGCCCTTGTAGCGCACCGAAAGGGTTTCCTCGTTGAAGCGCGCCCCGTGGCACTCGTCGCATTGCACGTAGACGTCGGGCAGAAACTGCATGGAGATGCACAAGGTGCCGTCGCCAGAGCAATTCTCGCAGCGCCCGCCCTTGACGTTGAAGGAGAAGCGGCCCGGCTTGTAGCCCTTGGCCTTGGAGAGGGGCAGCATGGCGAAAAGCTCCCGGATCGGACCCCAAAGCCCGGTGTAGGTGGCGGGATTGGAGCGGGGGGTGCGGCCGATGGGGGATTGGTCCACCACGATGACCTTATCCAAATGCTCAAGGCCCTTGACCCCCTTGTGCTTGCCCGGCGGGTCCTTGGCTTGGTGGAGCTTCTGGGCCAAAGCCTTGTAGATCACCTCATGGACCAAGGTGGACTTGCCCGAGCCGGAGACCCCGGTGACGCAGACGAATAGTCCCAGTGGAATCTCCACGTCGATGTCCTTGAGGTTGAATTGCCCGGCCCCCATGATTTTCAAAGCGCCCTTGGGCTTGCGGTCGAGAAAACGCGGCAGGGGCTTGGCCTCGCCGCGCAGATACGCTCCGGTCTGGGACTTCGAGGAGGCGAGAATCTTCTCGAGAGGCCCCTGGGCCACGATGGAGCCGCCGTGAACCCCGGCCCCCGGCCCCAGGTCCACGATCCAATCCGCGCTGCGGATGGTCTCCTCGTCATGCTCGACCACGACCAAGGTATTGCCGAGATCGCGCAGGCGCTTCAAGGTCGTCAGAAGGCGGGTGTTGTCGCGGGGGTGCAGGCCGATCGAGGGCTCGTCGAGAACGTAAAGGACCCCGGTCAGCCCCGAGCCGATTTGGGTCGCCAGATGGATGCGCTGGGCCTCGCCCCCGGCCAAGGTCTCGGAGGCGCGGTCCAAGGTCAGATACTCGAGCCCAACGTTGGCCAAGAACTCCAGACGAGCCAATATCTCCTTCAGTATCTGCCTGGCGATGAGTTTTTCCTGCTCGGAAAGGGATAAAGCCTTGAAGAACTCGCAGGCCTTCCCCACGGAGAGCCCCGACAATTCCGTAATGCCGCACCCCCCGATCTTGACCGCAAGAGATTCGGGCTTGAGCCGCGCGCCGCGGCAGGCCGGGCAGAGCTTCTTGCGCATGAAGCGCTCGGCGATGGCGCCCTTGACGAAATCCGATTCGGTTTCCTGGCAGCGCCTCTCGAGGTTCGCGATCACGCCCTCGAACTCCTGGTCGTTCTTGGCCCAATGGGGCTTGTAGGTGCCGCCGCCATGCAGGATGATTTGCTTGTGCTTGGGCGGGAGGTCTTTCCAAGGCAGGCCCATGGCGATGCCGTGCTGGCGGCAGATCTGCTCGAGTATTTCGCCGTAGTAGCCGGACCAGGATTTCTTCCAGCGATTGGTGCGGGTGGTGACGGGATCCGACCAGGCGAGGATGGCTCCCTCGTCTATGGAGCGCGACGGGTCCGGCACCACCAAGGCCGCGTCCACCTCCGTCTTAGAGCCCAGGCCGTCGCAAGCGGGGCAGGCCCCATAGGGAGAGTTGAAGGAGAAAAGCCGCGGCTCGAGCTCGGGAAGGCTCAAGCCGCAATCCGGGCAGGCGTGGTGCTCGCTCATTACGGCCCCGTTCTGCGGGGCCTGGGAGGGCTCGACTTTCACCAGGCCCTTGGATTCCTTAAGCGCGATCTCCACGGAGTCGGCCAGGCGCTGCTTCTCGCTTTCCGAGACTTTGAGCTTGTCGATGAACAGCTCTATGGTCTGCTTCTGGTAGCGGGAAAGCGCGGGAATATTGTCGAGGTCTAGGGCCCTGCCGTTGACGCGCACGCTCGCAAATCCACTGCGCTTCAAGCGCTTAAAAAGCTCCTCGTAGGTTCCCGTGCGGCCGCGGACGAGGGGGGAATAAATCGCCACGCTCTGCCCTGCGTGCTTGCGCAGGACCTCGCTCACGATGGATTGGGCCGATTGCCGCCGCACCCTCTTGCCGCATTGCGGACAATGGGGGAGACCCACTTTGGCGTAGAGCAGGCGCAGGTAGTCGTAGATCTCGGTCACGGTGGCCACCGTCGAACGCGGATTTCGCGAGGGATTGCGCTGCTCGATGGAGATGGCCGGGGACAGGCCCTCGATCAAGTCCACGTCCGGCTTGTCCATGAGCTCCAGGAACTGCCGGGCGTAGGCCGAGAGGCTCTCCACATAGCGCCGCTGGCCCTCGGCGTAGAGCGTGTCGAAGGCCAGGCTCGACTTGCCGGAACCAGACAGCCCCGTGATCACCGCGAGCTTTCCCCGCGGGATGTCGAGGCTGATGTTTTTGAGGTTGTGCTGCCTCGCCCCTCTGATGATTATCTTGTCCACTGCGCTTTTTTAGCTTGTTTGGCTCAATTTCTAATTTTATCATTAACCCATGGATTCGCGCCATGGCGCTCTGGCTCTTATCCTCGTCGCGGCTGCCGCGGCCGCGATCGGGGCCTTCCAGCGGGCCGAAGTGGTCCTGCCGCAGAGCCATGAGCCTCCCGTCCTGGACGAGGACAGCCGGCAGTATTACGCCGCGGTATGCCTCGCCTTGGCGGGACAAGCCCACGAGGCGCTTCGACATGCCGAGGCCGCCGTACGCCTCGAGCGCGGGTTCCTGCCGGCCTATATGACTTTGGCCTCGTTGCGCCTGCAAGCCAACGACAAAAAAAACGCCCTTCGGGCCTACGACCAGGCCCTCGCCCTGGCGCCATGGGAGCAGATCCGGCGCTCCGCTCGATTATAGCCGAGAGCCGGGCGAGGCTGCTTACCTTAAAATAGGTCCAAAGTCTCGGAAAGTATAGGCCGAAAGCCCCAGGCATAAAGCACCCTCTGCTTTATAATTAATAAGTTATGAATACCTTCCTTAAACTAGCACTCATTCTCTGCCTCTCGAATGCGGCAGCGGCTGCAACAGAAACGGATTTTTCATACTTGAATTTTCATCGCATCCAACAATCGGCCAAGGAGGCGGAACCCAGCCCAGGCTCAATCCCTATTCCATCCCCCCGACCGACTCTCGTATGGGCCTGGCCCTACGATAGGGCGCAGCCGCCCGACATGCCCGCGATCGGCAAGTGGATGATCGGCGCCGATGGTCGCGTCGCGCATTGGCTAAAGTGGGGCTACGGGCCAAACGTGCAGATAGATGAGCCCATCAATGTCATAATCCGGATCCGGGCGGAGACGATGGCGGCCGCCGATGAGAAACTGCGGGCCGCACTAGAGCGTGCAGGCTTTTCCGCCAGGAGCGGGCATTCCAGCGGCTATGAGGCCTATCTTGGCCCCTCGCGGCATCGCCAGCCGCAGCGGCCGCAAGAGGAAGGCCGAGCATACGCTGATAACGACTGCATTTGGCCGAACGATCATGGGCGCCTATTCGGGCCGATACGCTCCCATGGCGCGTATTATGTCATTGGAGCCTTCAGCCGGGAGGACGCCCCGCTCCACTCCTATATCTCGTTTCAACAGGCCCGCGACACTTTCGCGCGGAAGATGCGGGATTTCGCGCGCGCGACGATTGGGCAACCCATTCCCCTTGAGAACGCCGTTCCCAAGGACTTTCCCACCGAGACCACCGGCGATCACGACGGCTTCGCCGTACTCGTCAATTTATAAAATCCGGCGCTGCGCTCGATTATAGCCAACAAATGGACGCGACTGAATCGGGGTTATCCACAAAAATTTCCCGGGAAGTTTTTGTGGATAACTGATATACAACCAGCCCTAGTCGTGGGCCGCAACGGCTTCTTTCTTGGAAAGCAAGGTGTCCCGGCGCTCGGACTTCAGCGGGCGGGGATAATCGAGGTTGTAGTGCAGGCCGCGGCTTTCCTTGCGCTTCATGGCGGAAAGAATCATAGCCGTGGCGACCTCGGCGATGTTCCGGAGTTCCACCAAGTCTGACGTCAGGAGAAAGTCCCAATAGTACTCTTGGATCTCCTCGTTTAACAACTTCATGCGCCGCAGCGCCCGCTCCAGGCGCTTGTCGGAGCGCACGATCCCGACGTAGTCCCACATGAGCCTGCGGATCTCATGCCAGTTCTGCGATATGACCACCGCCTCGTCCGAGGGCACGGCGTTGCCCGGGTTCCATGGGGCTGGACGGAAGGAGGGAAGGTCGAGAGCGCCGCTGTCCTCTTTGAGGCGCCGGTACGCCCGATACGCGAAGACGCAGCCCTCAAGAAGGGAATTGGAGGCCAGGCGATTGGCGCCATGAAGCCCGGTGTGGGCGGTTTCGCCCACGGCGAATAGGCGGGGGACATCGGTCATCCCGTATTCGTCGGTGCGCACGCCGCCGCAGAAGAAATGCGCGGCCGGCACCACGGGAATCGGGGACTCGGCCATGTCGAGGCCGAAGCCCAGCATCTTGCGGTAGATGTTGGGAAAGCGCTTGAGGAGAAAGGATTTAGGGCGGTGGGTGATGTCGAGGAAGACGCACTCGTCGCCGGACCTCTTAAGCTCCGAGTCTATGGCCCGGGCCACGATGTCGCGGGGAGCCAGCTCCGCGTCCGGGTGGTAGCGTCTCATGAAGGCCTTGCCGCCCTCGAGGCGGAGCCTGGCCCCTTCTCCGCGCAGGGCCTCCGAAAGAAGAAAGGACTTGGCCTGCGGATGGTAAAGGCAGGTGGGGTGGAACTGCACGAATTCCATGTTGGCCAAGGTGGCCCCGGCGCGGTAGGCCATGGCCATGCCGTCTCCCGTGGCGATGTCGGGATTGGAGGTGTAAATGTAGACCTTCCCTGCCCCTCCCGTGGCCAGGATGACGACCTGGGCCGTCATGGCGTGGATGGCCCCGCCGCGCCGGTCCATGACATAGGCGCCCCGGGCGCGGCCTTGCTCATCCAGGATCAGGTTCACGGCCAGGTGATCCTCGAAGAATCGGATCTTCGGATTATCCCGGCACAGGCGGAGCAGGGCCCTCTCGATCTCCCGGCCCGTGATGTCCCCGGAGTGGAGGATGCGCCGCTGGGAGTGCCCGGCCTCCAGCCCAAGGTCCGCGGACTTTTTATTGCGGCTGAAGCGAACCCCTAATTCCTGGAGCTCGCGGATGCGCTCGGGGCCTTCCTCCACCGTCAAGCGAACTATCCGCTCGTCGCAAAGTCCGGCCCCGGCCTTCAAGGTGTCCTGAACATGGCTCTCAAAGCTGTCCAAGGGGTCCATGACCGCGGCGATGCCGCCCTGCGCGTAATTCGTGTTGGACTCGGCCGCCTCCTTCTTGGTCACGACGCGCACGGAACCGAGCTCCGAGAGCTTGTGCGCGCTCAGAAGCCCGGCGATGCCGCTGCCCAGGACCAGGAAATCGGAGTGGTATTTCATCCGGAAGTAAATAATATAATATTGCCGTGATCAGGACTTTCGCTGGGAAAAGCCCGCGGATACATAAGACCGCGTTCATCCATGAGAGCTGCGAAGTCATCGGGGACGTGACCGTGGGAGCCGAGGTTTCGATTTGGCCCATGGCCGTGCTCCGGGGCGACGTGGACGCCATCCGGGTGGGGGCGGGCACGAACATCCAGGACAATGCCGTGCTGCATTGCCGCCGCGCTTTGCCGGCCATCATCGGCAAGGGCGTGACCGTGGGGCACGGAGCCATCGTCCATGGCTCCAAGATCGGGGACCTGTGCCTGGTGGGAATGGGGGCCATCGTGATGGAGGCCGAGATCGGACGGGAATGCCTGATCGCGGCCGGGGCCCTGGTGCCCAAGGGGCTAAAGATCCCGTCTCGAAGCCTGGTCATGGGATTTCCAGCCAAGGCGGTTCGGCCGCTCAAGACCGAGGAGCTTGCGCACCTGCGCCAGAGCGAGGCCGGCTACCGGAAGCTCGCCCGAAAGCATCGAAAGACTTCCCAAACCGTTCCATGCCGCGGCTGACTCCGGCCCTGGCTTACCGCCGCCTGCTCAAAACCTACGGCCCGCAGGGTTGGTGGCCTGTAACCCCCGCTGATAAGGGGGAGACCGCGGCCGTGTACCGTCCGGGGTACTTCGGGCCCCTCAGCGAGCCCGAGCGGGCCGAAGTCTGCGCGGGAGCCATTCTGACCCAGAACACCGCTTGGTCGAACGTCAGCAAGGCCCTCGTCAATCTGCACGCGGCGGGGATTTGGACCTTGGCAGACCTGGCCCGGACTCCCCGGGCCAGGTTGGAAAAACTTGTGAGGCCCTCGGGATACTTCCGGCAAAAGGCCAAAAAGCTCCAAGCCTTCGCCAAGCATATCCTAGCCGGCGGAAACGGCCTAGGTCTATGGCTGGAGAAACCCTTGTCGGAGCTCAGAGAAGAGCTCCTCACTATATGGGGCATCGGCCCCGAGACCGCGGATTCCATGCTGCTTTACGCGGCCGGGAAAAAGGCGTTCGTCGTTGACGCTTATACGCTGCGCATCGGGAGGCGCCTGGGCTGGCTGAAGAATCACGGCTACGCCGAGGCGCAAGCATTTTTCACCGCCTCTCTTCCGGCCAGGGCGCGCGTCTATTCGGAGTTTCACGCCCTTTTGGTGGCCCTGGCCAAGCTTCACTGCCGGGTCAAGCCCCTTTGCCGGAGCTGCCCCCTTCTCGCCTTCTGCCCCCATGGACAAGCCCAACACGCCTAACACAACCGCGGCGGCTCTAATCCTCGCGCTTCTATGGCTCACCCCGGGCCGCCTCACGGCGGCCTTACTGGCCGCCGCGGGCAAAGCGGATGTCACCCCGGATTTAAGGAAGGAGAAGGTCTGGCTCGCCGGCTACGGCAGTTCCGGCCGCAAGGCCCGCGGCGTGCACGACGCCCTTTACGCCCGGGCTCTCCTGGTAAAGGACGAAAGAAAAACAACGGCCATCGTGGCGGTGGACAGCATCGGGCTTTTCCGCGGCGACATCCTGGAAATGCGCCGGCGCTTGGGCTGGGACGGGAAGGATAAATTCCTCTTCGTCTCGGCCACGCACGACCACAGCGCTCCCGACGCCATGGGCCTCTGGGGGCCGGTGCCGGGCTTCTCTGGCGTGGATCCCGAGTACCGCCTTCGCCTGATAGACTCGGTCGTTTCATTGGTTGGCCGCCTTGAAAGCCAGGCGCTCCCCGCCCAAATCAAGGCCGCGAGCCGAAACTTAGACCCAAGAGGCCTGTGCCGCGACAGCCGCGATCCCGTGGTCATAGACCCGGAGCTAAACGCCGTCCAGATCTCGCGCCTGGGAAAACCCAGGGAAGTGATCGCCACCCTTTTACGCTGGTCCTGCCACCCCGAGGTGCAGGGCCCGGACAACCTGGAGGTAAGCGCCGACTATCCCGGCGCCCTATGCGCCGCCGTCGAGGCGCGCCAAGGCGGAACCTGCGTGTTCCAATCGGGCCTCGTGGGCGGGCTCATGACCCCGGACGTGGACCACGCCTTGAGCGTCCCGGCGAAGTTCGAGGAAATAAAGCGAGTCGGAGGGGATCTCGCCCAAGCCGGCCTCGACGCTCTCGCCGGGGCCGCGTGGCATACGAAAGGAAAGGTCGCATTCGCTTTCCGGCAGCTCAAGATCCCGGTGGAGAACTCCACTTACCTTCTATTTCTGCCCAACCTTGCCTTCGGCCATCCCATTTACAACGCCCAAGGCGAGCGGCTGGGGCGGTGGAGAGTCCTGGGGCTCGCCCTGCGCCATTTCGCCTTCTTCCCCCTGCCTGAACGCGCCAGGCCCTGGATCGAGACGGAAGTGTCTCGGATCCGTTTGGGGCCGGCTGAATTTTTGGGCATCCCGGGCGAGATGTTTCCCGAGCTCGCCATCGGGGGCTATGATGGGCGCTACCGCTTCTCCCATCCCTTATTCGGCGCGGAGAACCCCAACCCGCCGCGGCTGGCGAGGGCCCCGAAAGGGCCTTACCTGAAGGAGCGAAAATTCTCCCTCATTCTAGTCGGGCTGGCCAACGATGAGCTCGGCTACATCGTCCCCGAGTACGACTTCCAAGTCACACCCAGCCGTTCCATGCTTCCCCATCCCAAGGGAACCCATTACGAGGAAACCAATTCCATCGGCCCTTCGGCGACCCGGATCATTCTCGGCGGTCTGCGGGATTTACTGAAGGAATAGCTTGGTGGCGTGATAGCCGGCCCACGACATGGAATAGGCCAAGGCGAAAAAGGCGCAGAACTGCAGAGCCGGCCATTTCCAGGAGCCAGTCTCCCGCTCCACCACGACGATCGTGGACACGCACTGCAGGGCGATCGCGAAAAAAAACAGCAGGCTCACCGCCGTGGCCAGGCCATAGCGGGGGGAGCCGTCCGGGGTCCGGGAATTCCTGAGCGCCTCCACCAGCCCCTGCGGAGAGGAACCCTCCCCGCTCAAAGCGAACAACGTGCCGAGCGTGCCGACGAACACCTCGCGCGCCGCCAAGGACGAGATGACGGCCACACTCAGCCTCCAGTCATAGCCGATGGGCTTGAACAGCGGCTCGACGGCCCGCCCCAGCCTTCCCAGCAGGCTGTTCTCGATGGTGACGGCCGCCATGCGCGCCTTCAGTTCCCGGACCCGAGCCTCTCTGGCCGGGCCGGGAAGGCTTTGGGCTAGTTCGATTCCCCGACGCATAGGAGCGACGGCCTTCTCGGACCTGGGAAACGAGGCCAAGGTCCAAAGAGCCAGGCTTAAAACGAATATCACTTTCCCGGCCTTTCCCAGAAAATGCCAGCAACGCACCCAAACGTAGCGGAAAAGTTCCTTGGCGCGGGGCAGTCGGTAAGGCGGCAGCGGCGTGAGAGGAGAGGGATGCGCCTCGTAAAGTGGGGTCCCCCTCAGGGCCAAGGCCATAAGAAGAGCCGCGACGATGCCGAAGGCGTACATGCCGCTCATAACCAGTCCCTGGGCATTGAATCCCATGATCCTGCAGGAAGAGGGGACGAAGGCCGCGATGATCAAGGTATAGACAGGGATGCGCGCCGAGCATGTCATGAGCGGAGCCAGGAGGATGGCCGTGAGCCGACGTTTCTTGTTGGCGATGGTTCGGGTCGCCATCACCCCGGGAATGGCGCAGGCAAAGCTGGATAAGAAGGGGATGAATACCTTGCCGTCGAGGCCGAAGGGCCGAAGGGCCCTGTCCACCATGGCACCGGCACGAGGCAGATAACCGCTTTGCTCCAGGATCCCGATGAGGACAAAAAGAATGGCGATCTGCGGGATGAAGGTCGCCACCGCGGAGACTCCCGCGATGATCCCGTCGCAAACGAGGCTTGCCAAGAGCTCTCCCGGAAGAACGGGGCGCAAGGCGTTGGAGAACGAGGCCAGGCCCGAGGCGATGAAGTCCCTCGCCGGAGCGCCCAAGGCGAAGAGGGATTGGAAAACGAGGAACAGGGCGGCCCCCAAGGCCAGAGGCCCGAGGAAGGGGTGAAAAAGCCAGCGGTCCAGGCGAATCGACTGGGACAGGGTTTTCCAGTTGGCGGATGGGGGCATGCGAACGGCGCGCGCAAGCGCGGCCCAAGCCAGGGCCTGGGACTCCTCCTGGATGGACACCAGCTCCGCCACGGAGGCCGCGCTCAGATCCAGGAAGTCTCGGCCGGATGGGCGAGCAGCGCAAGCCTCGGCCAGGAAGCTCTTCAGCTCTGTCATGCCGGTGCCATTTCTAGCCGAAATAAGGAAAACCGGGACCCCCAGCTCCTCTTCGAGCCTCGGTTTATCTATGACAACTCCATTGAGCGCGGCCTCGTCCATCATGTTCACCGCCAAGATCACCGGATAGCCGCAGCCCTTGAGGCTGAGCGCCAGGGGAAGATCGTTGACGAGATTGCTGGCCTCCGTCACGCAAACCACTTGGAAGGGGCGCGCCGAGGACAGGCATTGCGCCATGAATTTAAAGGCGACCTTCTCGTCCTCGGCATGGGCAAGGATGGAGAAGGTTCCGGGCAAATCCACGACCTCCATATCGCCAGAGCCCCAACTCGCCTGGCCCACGGCCTTCTCCACGGTGCACCCGGCGAAATTGGCGACCCTTTGGCGCAGACCGGTCAAGGCGTTGAAAAGGGTGGTCTTGCCGGTGTTGGGCCGCCCGGCCAAGGCGACGATCATCCCGCGGAGGCCTCGACCGGGAGCTCGACCAGGATGCGCTCCATGAGCCACGACTCGATGGCGACGAGCTGGGGGCCGATCAGGCATTCCACGGGATCGCGCAGGGGGGTTTTAAGGAGCTTGGTCACCACGGCCTGCTCCCGCAGGCCCATGGAGGACAGGCGGAACGTCTCCGGAGCGCTCAAAGACTCGAAGCCGACGATACGGACCGGCTCGCCCAGGGCGGCTTCTTTCAGGGTCATGCCCTATTATACTCTTATTGATATGCTATTTCAATAAACCCGATCCGCCCCCGGCTCTTCTTTTAGCTATAATCTCGCCATGAGCAGCCTGGAGGGTCTTTTCTGGAAAGCCGAAGCCTTGAGGGGGCGCGGCTATTTTAGCCGCTGCGAGCCTCTCTACCGGAAGGTCCTGAGCTCAAGCCCGGACCGCGCCTCTCTATGGTTCGACTCCTGCTTGGCCTTGGCCAGCGTGAAGAGAAGCCTCGGCGGCGTCGCCGAGGCTCGCGAGCTCTTGCGCGCAAGCGCTTCGGCGGCGAAAGACGCGGATCAACGACAGCAATTAACCCTGGAATCCGCGCTGGTGGACCGGGCCGCGGGGCTCTACAAGAAAAGCCTGGCCAAGCTTCAGCCATTTCTCATCCATTACAAACGGGAGGGCGATTGGGTCGGGGCGGCCTACATCCTTTGGGCCATGGGCGGATCCCTCCGATTCTCGGGGAACTTGGAGGGCTCGAGGAAGGCTTTTCTCGCCTCTTTGGCCTACGCCGGAAAGGCCGAGGACCGCTCCGGACAGGCCTACGCCCTCTTCGGCCTCGGGGGCACCTGCCGGATCCAGGGCCGTTTTAAAGAGGCCGAGGATTATTACGCCCGCGCCTCGCGTCTTCTGGCCGGCACCGACGACGTTTTCGGACGGGCCTACGCCCATTGCGGCCTGGCCAACGTGCTGAGGCAACGGGGAATGCTCGGACCGGCCGAGAGGAATTACCATAAAGCCCATCGGCTTTACTCCCTACTGGAGGACGCGGTAGATCTTGCCTACGTTGACTGGGGGTTGGGCAAGGTTTGCCTACACCAAGGCCGGCTGCGGGAGGCCGAAAAGCGCTTCCAGCAGGCCCTCAAGGCCTTCGCCAAGGCGGGCGAGGCCCGCGGCATGGTCTTATCGGAAGTTTCCTTGGCCCAGCTCTGGCATGCTCAAGGCAAAACCACCCGAGCCGAGGCTCTCTTCGACAAGGCCTGCCGGCGCTCGCGCAAAGCCGGACTGCACGCCCACCTGGAAATCTTCACGTAGAGGCTTTTCGCCGTGGGGGTCCAAAGGCCCAATCTCCGGCGGGTCCAAAGCCCCAGGCGCAAAGGCGCGTCATCCCCTACAATAATGGGGTATGCGGTTTCCCGCACATTTCTTGTTCTCCGCCGCTCTCCCGGGTCTTCTCGTGATCCAATCCTGGGGAGCGCCGGCACTTTCCGCTCCCTCCCCTGGACATGCCATCGCCTCGCGGGAGTTTTTGCGCTTGCCAGCCTTTGGGCGCGGGATAGCTCCGGCAACCTCCGCGGCGATCCTGTCGCTGACCGCAGCCCTGCGGACAGCGGCGCAAGGGCAGCCCAGCAAGGCGGATCGGCAGCAACTGGGTTTGGCCATATAAGCCAGATCATCCTCGCAGGCCTCGCGCCAGATTCTCCGGCCGGAGCGGCTCTTTGGAGCGCAATCCTTGGGAAAATGGAGAACCCTGAGGCGATTTTAGGCATAGCGACTTTGCAGAGCCCCTCCCAAAAAACCCAAGCTGCGATCGCCTTGCTTCCTCAATTGTCCTTGGCCGCGGGGGCGGCCTTCTCCGAGCGCGCGTTTTTGAGGTCCCTGAAAACTCTCATTGAAGATCGCCTGTCAATCTATACGGAGCTTGATGGTGCCGAGGCGATCAAAGAGCGATTGGATGAAATTCGCGAGTATGACAAGCTCTTGTCAGCCATTGCTCTGCTCAATCCCACGATGAAAATGGGGCTGCAAGCCCAGTGTTCTGAACTTGCCAACGTGCTGGCAGAAAGCTGGGCCAAGGCGCAGATCCGACCCCAAACCGCCACGCCGAATGGCAATCCACCTCTGGAAATTTACGCGGAACTGCCTGATCCCTATCATGATAGCGTAGACAGAGATCTGTGGCATCTCTGGGAAATCGCCAGGAAAGCCCGAACCGGCCTGCGAGTCACGTTGGCTCCGGCGACTAAACTCGATGCGCGCGCCCTGCGAGACCGCGTCATGGCCATAAACCTCGATCATGGCAATCCCAACTGGATCACGCGAAAGGCGCATCGCATCGAGGGTGTCTACGGCCTCCTGGGCGCCCTCAGCCGGTCCATCCCGGAGGATCAGGAGCTCAAGGCCTGGTTTCAAGACATAGGCCAAGCCCTGCAAGCGGCCCGGCACGCCTTTTCCCGAACCCATGCGCAGGAGGGGCCCACTCCAAACCCCAAGAAGATAATTCGCAAGCCGCCGCGGCAAAGCCAGCCCAGCGCTGAAGGAGCCTCGGAGAAGAGGCTTCTGGCATCCGCTCTGAAGACAGCCTACGGCAAGTTCGCGGCCTTTCTCCTCTATTCCTTCGGCTGGAAAAAATCGGAGATTCGCGACCTGACGATCATCGAAGCGACAACAACTGCCCTTGAAAACGGGAAAACGGCCTACCGATTTAAGGTAAGGACAAAGCTCTATAGGGGCCTCGAGGGAGCTGAGCGCTCATCCGGCATCACCGACATCCATTGGAATGTCGCGGCTGCTCCTCCATCTGATGAGCATGATGCCGATCCCAGACGATTTGACGCCAAGCCAGGGACATTCCACGTCAGCGTCGTGGCGAAAAAGCGAGAGATTTTGAGGATAGGCTTTGCGGTCGAGGAGTTGGCCCCGCAATTCATCCCCCCTCCTGAAGTCGCGCCAAAAATATCACTTTCCGACTTCCTTAGTTCCAACAGGGCACGAATCTCCCGGGTGGAAGGCGTGCTCGATTACCGCTTGGACGCGCCTGCAAATCCGGGCAATCAGCCCTCTCTCACAATATTTTGGGACACCAGTCGCGGCGGGCTATGGTCCCATATCTGGGAAGAGCTCAAGTCCACCGCTCCCGGAATCGAGGATTACCCCGTCATATCCATCGGCCAGGCCGATGAAGACAACCCACGACCCGGCCTCTACCCCTTGAATCTGCCTCCCTACCCTCACCTGAAAGCCGATGCGCGCCCGGAGACCGCCCTGCAGATCTGGGGAAAGTCCTGGCCTCAGGAAGCCTGGTACGAGTTCTCGCTGAGGCTCTGCGAGCGGGTGGGACTCAACCTGGACGAGGTGGATTACCTAAAGTGGGCTCTCGAAGCGAGCGGCTACAAGCTCAGCTTCCAGCAGAGTACGGAGGAACCCTTGTTGCTCGTAGGCGTCCTGGGCCCCGAACGAAAGTCCCAGTTGGAAAATTACCTAAGGGGAGAACCCCGCCTAAAGTCTATGCTCAACCGCGGCTTTCTGCGCATAAACGTCTATCCCAGGACTTCCGGCGGCGGGGCGCGGCGCCATTAGATTTTAAAATCCGCGCCGAGGTAGAGGTCGCGCGCCTTGGGGTCCTCGAGGAGCTCTCGCGAGGAGCCCTCCACCAGTATCTTTCCGTCGTAAATGAGGTAGGCCCTCTCGATGATGGGCAAGGTCTCGCGCACGTTGTGGTCGGTGATCAGTATCCCGATGCCCTGGTCCTTGAGCTTGGAGATGAGAACCTTGAGTTCGCCCACGGTGATGGGGTCTATGCCGACGAAGGGCTCGTCCAAAAGAATGAGTTTAGGATTGTTGATCATGGCCCGGGCCACCTCGAGGCGGCGCTTCTCGCCCCCGGAAAGGGTGGCCGCCTTTTGGCGCCTAAGCCCCCAAAGCCCGAACTCCTCCAGAAGCTCTTTGACCCGCCGCATCTGCTCCAGGCGCCCCGGCATAGTGCGCTCGAGTACCGCTCTCAGGTTCTGCTCGACGGTGAGCCCCCGAAAAACCGTGGGCTCCTGGGCCAAATACCCGAGGCCCCGGCGCGCCCTCTCGTACATGGGGGAGGCCGTCACGTCCCGGTCGTCTATGAAGATGCTCCCGGACTCCGGGCGGATGAAGCCCGCCAGGCTGTAGAAGGTGGTGGTTTTCCCGGCCCCGTTGGGCCCCAGAAGCCCCACGATCTCCCCGGAGCGAACCTCCAGGGAAAGCCCCTTGAGCACCTGGCGCTCGCCGTAGGACTTGTGGATATCCCTGGCCGAGAGCCTCATGGGCCCCCTCCCTCGAAGCAAATCCAGCCCACGGCTTTTCCATCGGCGGAGACTCCCTCTACAGAGCTCTGGGCGCTTGGCTCCCAGGCTGCGATATGATTAGCCTTGACCGCCCCTTGCCAGGATCGGCCCGATCGCAGGAGCACCGGCCTGCCTCCCGAGAGATCGAGGCGGCGCCCATCGGCCCGCCCTTGGGCCTCGTCGGCCCAGGCCTCGAGCCTCGGCCCCCAGACATGGACTTTCCCCGACAGCTGCATAAAACTCTCGCCCTCCCAATCCAGGCGGTCCGCGCGGCCGCGGTCTGGCTCGCCCGAGTCGGGGGCCCTCGAAAACTCGATGCCGGATTCAGCCGTCAGCGCGCCCTTCTTGGTGGCCAGGGAGTAAGTCCCGGCGTCGCCCTCGGCCGTAACGCGATCGCCGCTCAGCATGCGATGCTCAAGCCGCACGTGTCCCCGCACTGTCCACAGCTCGGTTTCATGGCTGAAAAGGGCCCAATCCGAGCGCAGGCGGGAGCGTCCAGCCTGGTAGCGCACGTTGCCGGTGAATTCCTCCTCCCGATGGGGGGAGCGGCGCACCTCCCACTGGTCGCTTTGAACCACGCTCCCGGCCGCGCGCGGCCGGGCCTCCCCAGCCCGGGCCGGAGCGAGCAAGAGAAGGCCCAGAAGCGCCTCAATGAGCGCTAATCTTGTCATCCTGAATCACGGTTTTCTGTTTGAAGATTTTGACCTGGGAAAAATCCGGCGAAGCCTCCAGCCCGGAGCCGCGCAGGCGGGCTCCGGGACGGGTGACGATCACTTCCTTGTCCGTGAAGAATTTATTCTTCTTGGAGGAGTATTCCAAGGACTCGGTTTCGAGCATCGAGCCATCCTCCAGGGAGCGGACCACCACGCTCTTGACGAGGGTCATGTCCTGGCTTGCGAGCCGCACCAGCCCCAGCCGGGAGCTGAGAAGGCTGATCGGTTTCTGGTTTTTGTAGAATTTCATCGCGGGAAAGGAGACTATCGCCAGCCCCTGGTCCTCCCGCAAAACCGCCTTGGGGGACTTCAGGAACCAAGACGAGCTCCCGCGATAGGCCTGGCTCAGGGAGAAGCCCTCCATGACCTGCTGGGGCTGCTCGAAGAAACGGCCTGCCCGGCTGCAGGAAAGCAGAGTAAAACTCGCCAATAGAGCCGGAAGATACATCACCGAGGCGTGGGCTGCGGCGCGGAAGCGCCGTGGTCCTTGGATCCGTCGGGGAATGCCTGGGGGCTAATGGGCGGCTTCAACTGATCCTCCGGCAGGTGCTTGACGCCTTTTCTAAGCCAGGGCGTCATCTCCACAGGGATGGTCCTGATCTGGTAGGGCTTGGGAAGGGACTTGAGAAGCCGGCTTACCCCGAAGTAGGCCAGGGCGAGGCTTGCGTAGATGATTCCCAAGGTCTTCAAGTGCCAGCGCGGGTCTGGAAACCAGGCGGGAGGAATGGAGAGGTCTCGGGAGCATTTCCGGCAGCTCTTGGCGGAATCCTTGTTTTCTTGGCCGCAGTTGAGGCATTTCATCGGGTTTTCTTGACCACCGCGTCGATTTGGCGAAGCTTTCCCACCAAGGCCGGAACGTCCTTCAAGAAAACAGAGTTGGGTCCGTCCGAAAGGGCCTGAGAAGGCGACGGATGGGTTTCCATGAAAATGCCCGCGATTCCCAGGGCGGCAGCGGCGCGGGCCAGGGGGGCGGCGTACTGCCTTTGGCCGTCCGTGGCGTGGCCCAGCCCTCCAGGAAGCTGCACGGAATGCGTGGCGTCGTAAATCACAGGGTAGCCCAGCTCCTTCATGATCTCCAGGGAGCGCATGTCCACCACGAGGTTGCCGTAGCCGAAGGAGCTCCCCCTCTCGGTGAGGAGGATTTGGCGGTTGCCAGTGGATTCGATTTTCTTGACGGCGTTTTTCATGTCCCAGGGCGCCAGAAACTGGCCCTTCTTGATGTTCACAGGCTTGCCCGTCTTCCCGCAGGCCAGGAGAAGATCCGTCTGCCGGCAGAGGAAGGCCGGCACCTGGAGGATGTCCACGTGCCGGGCGGCTATCTCGGCCTGGAAAGGCTCGTGGACGTCCGTCAGCACGGGCACGCCAAGATTTCTCCCGACGCGAGAGAGTATCTCAAGGCCCTTTTCAAGCCCCGGGCCACGGAAGGAGGAAAGCGAGGTCCGGTTGGCCTTGTCGTAGGAAGACTTCAGAACGTAAGACGTCCTGAAGGCGCAAAAAGCTCTCTTCAGGGCTTCTCCCACCTTAAGGAGGAGAGGTTCCGACTCCAAAGCGCAGGGGCCCGCGATGAAGGAGAGGGGCCCCTCGTTGTCGAAAACCACCGGCCCGACCTTGACCTTAATGCTAGGCATGGCTCTTGGAGGCCCTCATGGAAAGCGCGCGCTCCAAGGCCGCGCCCACGAAGCCGGCGAAAAGCGGATGGGGGCTTTCCGGGCGGCTCTTGAACTCGGGATGGAACTGAACCGCGAGAAACCAGGGGTGGTCCTTGAGCTCCACCACCTCGACCAGGTTCTTGGGGGCGTGGACGCCGCTCGCCGCCAGGCCCGCCTCCTCGAAAAGCTTCCGGTATTTGTTGTTGACCTCGTAGCGGTGGCGGTGGCGCTCGGAAATCATGGTTTGGCCGTAGGCCCGCTGGGCGAGGCTTCCCTTTTTCAAGAAGCACTCGTAGGTCCCGAGCCTCATGGTGGCCCCTAGGTCCTTGACGGCCTTCTGCTCGGGCAGGATGTCTATAACGGGGTAGCGGGTCCTGGGCTCGAACTCCGTGGAGTGGGCCCCGGAAAGCTTGAGGACGTTGCGGCAGAACTCGATCACCGCGATCTGCAGGCCCAGGCACAGCCCGAAATAGGGGATGCGCGATTCCCGCGCGATCTGGGCCATGCGGATCTTGCCCTCGATCCCACGGTCTCCGAAGCCTCCGGGCACGAGTATCCCGTGGACGTCGGCGACCTGCTTGTGGATGTCGGGGTTGGTGGTGTCGAGGAATCGAATGCAGATCTTGGCGTCGTGGGCGATGCCGCCGTGGGCCAAGGCCTCGTTGACGGACTTATAAGCGTCCTTGTAGTCGGTGTACTTGCCGGCCAAAGCGATATTGAGCTCGTGCTTGGGGTTCTTAGAGCGCGCCACGAATTGGTTCCAGTGCTCCAGATCCTTGGATTGGCTGCGCAGGCGCAGGAGCATCATGACCTGTTCGTCGAGGCCCTGCTTTTGAAAAATCATGGGGACTTCGTAGATGCTCTCAACGTCCGGAGCCTCGATCACCGACTCCTTGGGCACCGAGCAGAACATGCTGAGCTTGGCCTTCATCTCCGGGCTCAAGGGCTTCTCCGTGCGGCAGACGATGATGTCGGGGTTGATGCCGATCTCCCGGAGCTTGCCCACGCTGTGCTGAGTGGGCTTGGTCTTGAGCTCCTCGGAGGCCTTGATGTAGGGCAGCAAGGTGACGTGCAGGTACAGGACGTTGTCCTTGCCGAGTTCCAGGCCCATCTGTCGGGCGGCCTCGAGGAAGGGAAGGCTCTCTATGTCGCCGACGGTCCCGCCGATCTCGACAAGGACCACGTCGGCTCCCTTGCTCACCTGGCGGAAGCGGTTCTTGATCTCATCGGTGATGTGGGGGATGACTTGGACCGTGGTGCCGAGAAAGTCCCCGCGGCGCTCGCGCGCGATCACGGTCTCATAGACCTTGCCCGCCGTGAAGTTATTGATCTGGTGCATGTCGCGGTTGAGGAAGCGCTCGTAATGTCCGAGGTCGAGATCCGTCTCGGCCCCGTCCTCGGTCACATAGACCTCCCCGTGCTGGAAGGGGTTCATGGTCCCTGGGTCCACGTTGATGTAGGGGTCGCACTTGAGCATCGCGACCTCGAGGCCCCGGGCCTGCAGGAGCTTGCCGAGCGACGAGGCGCTGATCCCCTTGCCTAAAGAGCTCACAACGCCTCCCGTCACGAAAATGTACTTGGTCATGTTCGGCTCCCTGACATGTTCTTGCTTGCGGCCAAGCGGGCCAGGCGCGCGGCCCGGCGCAGGTCGGCCGGCGTGTCCACGGCCACGGGATAGTCCTCGACCTGGGCGGCGTAGATGGACATGCCGTTCTCAAGAGCCCGCAGTTGCTCGAGACACTCGGTCCTCTCCAAGGGAGAGGGCGACAACCTCACGAATCTGTCGAGAGATTTCCGGCTGAAGCCGTAGATTCCCAAGTGCTCGTGCCGAGGGACTCGGCCCTCTCTTGGGTACGGAACGGGGGAGCGGGAGAAATAGAGAGCGCGATAAGGCGCGCCCTTGCCGGGGCCCGACAGGACCGCCTTGACCACGTTGGGGTTCTTGGCGCGGCTCTCGTCCTTCAAGGGGATCACGGCCGTGGCGATGTCTGCCTTGGGGTCCTCCCGGAGAACCCGAGCCACCCGGCGCAAAGTCTCCGGGGCGATCAGGGGCTGGTCGCCCTGGAGGTTGACCACCCAGCGAGAGGGCCGGACCCGAGAGGCCTCGTGGACCCGGTCGGTGCCCGAGGCGCAGCGCGGCGAGGTCATAACCGCCTCCCCGCCGAATTTTCGGACCGCGGCGGCGATCCGCTCGTCCTCCGTGGCGACCAGCACGGGCCCCAGCCCCGCGGCCTCGGCCGCCCGCCAGCACCACTCCACCATGGGGCGGCCCAGGAGAAGGGCCAAGGGCTTGCCGGGAAATCGCCTCGAGGCCCAGCGCGCCGGGATCACCACCGTAAAATCGTTCACAAGGATTTTTTGATCTCTTCGATGCCGGCGACCGCCGTGCCGAGCTTGCCCACCACGATGCCGGCGGCGTGGTTGGCGATGATGGCCGCGTCGCGGATGGAGGCTCCGCAGGAAAGGGCCAAGGTCAGGACCGAGATCACGGTGTCCCCGGCTCCGGTCACGTCGAAGACCTCCCGGGCCTGCGTGGGGATGTGCTCGACTTGCCCGTCATCCTTGAACAGGCTCATGCCCTCCGGGCCCCGGGTGATGAGAAGGGATTGGCTACGCAGGATTCTCATGATGTCTCGCCCCAACTCCTCCAAGGCCGAAAGCTCTTTTTTGGGCGGCCGGTGCAGGCCGGCCCAAGCCTCCTGGAGGTTGGGGGTAAGGCAGCTCACTTTGCGGTAGCGCCTGAAATGCTCTATCTTGGGATCCACCGTGATGGGAATGCCGCGCCGCCGCGCGCCGCTGATGGCTCTCTCGAGCACGCGCGGGGTGAGCACTCCCTTGCCGTAGTCAGAGAGAATCACGGCGTCCGCGGTCTTCAAAGCCTCGGCGAGAGCCCCGAGGAGGAGGTTCTCTGTCTCGCGGCCGATGGGATTCCCGTTTTCCCGGTCGTAGCGGACCATTTGCTGGCGCTCCGCGATAACCCGGCATTTCTGCGCGGTCACCCGCTCGGGATCGCATAAGAGATGGTCGGAAGGGATGCCCTTCAAGCCCAGTTGGGACCGGAGTTCCCGCCCCGCCCCGTCGTTTCCCACGACTCCGAGGAGGATCACCTGGGCCTCGAGGGCGGCCAGATTCGAGGCCACGTTGCCAGCGCCTCCAGGGATGAAGGACTCCTGCGATACGCGCACCACCGGAACCGGAGCCTCAGGGGACAGCCGCGCCACCGAGCCCCGGATATATTGGTCGAGCATGAGGTCGCCGATGACGAGGATGCGTTTGTTGGGAAACCGGGAAAGAAGAGACCTCAGGGGTCTCGTCGCGCGGCCCCTTGGGTGTTGGCGCTCGGCCGGCCTGGGCATGATATGAGGCATTATAGCATTTTGGACAAAGCGGCCGTGACGTGGCCGAAGAACACCTCCACCTTCATGAGCACGGGAACTTTCCGCGCGTCGTCGCTCAACCACACCTGCAGGCGTTTGCCTTTCTGGATGAAGATGCCCTCCTGGCGGATGGCCGGCTCGACCAAAATGGCTTGGAATTTTCCGGCCGGGGTCTTCACTGTTTCCCTCTTTACGACTTTTATGACCAAGGGCCAGTTTTGCTTGGTGTTGACGTCGAGGACGATCTCCCTGCCGGGCACGAGGTTTTGGAAGCGGATGTAGTAAAGGCTGGAGAGTATGTCCTGGACCGATATTGGGGAGGTCCCGGCCGAATAGCTGTAATTTCCGTCCTTGCTCGTTAATTTGGCCAGGAAATTCCCGTTCTCCTGGTCATAGAGGACCCACTCGTCGCGGAAATAACGGCCCTCCCTCAGCTTCTTGGCGTAGCCGAGCGAGACCAGGCGCTCAGCATCTATCCAGGACTCGTTGATGTCGCGCACCTGGTAAAAGGCGTCGCAGAACTTGTTGGAGTCGGCGGTGGAAACCACGTGATAAGCCGGACGCCCCGCGAAAAGCACGATTTCCTGCACGCTCAAGGCCGCTTCTCCGACAGGGAGCAGGCCCCAGGAAACATCGTAAACCAGGCGCTCGGGGTAGACCGTAAGCGGCCTCATCGGGGCCGCGAACGCCGTCGTTCCTGTCGAAAGCCCGTAAGGAGAAGAAATGGCGGCCGAGGAAAGAGTCACCGCCTCGGCCCTGGCCAGCCCGCCAGCCAGCGCAGCGCCCAGGGCCAGGATTTTCATCAAATCACGACCTTGCGGGAGATGTTGATGAGAGCCTGGTTCCAGACTTGCTCGCCCTTGAATATCTCAAGCCGGATGGCGAGGAGCAGAACCTGGGCCTTCAATATCTCCCGCCATTCCTTGGGAAAGCGCGTGAAGTCCTTGAACGTCGTCACCAAGGGGAGGCCTTGGCGCAGTTTCTCGATGGAGCGCAGCTCGCGTGGGCGGTAGGCATGATGGTCGGGGTAGCGCCATTTTTGAGTCGCCCGGGCCCCCAGGGATTCAAGCTGGGCCTCGAATGAGGCCGGATCGGCCAGTCCAGAGAGGACGGCGACCTCCCGGCCCTGGATGAGGCTCACGGGATGCTTCTGCTGGGTCCCGGGATCCATGAGGAAGTCCGCCTTGTGCGCGGCCTCCAGGATCGGAGCCGAAGGCTGCCAGCGGCGGATGGTCTTCTTGAGCTCCTCCAGGGCCAGGGCCTGAACCTGATCGGCATGGGTGATTACCACGAGCCCCGCGTGGGCCAGGCTCGACAAGGGCTCCCGGAGATTGCCGAGCGGGAGGAACTCGCCGTCGCTGAAGGGTGCCGCCGCGTTGACAAGGAGTATGTCCAAGTCGCGCCGCAGCTTCAGATGCTGAAAGCCGTCGTCCAAGAGCAGGACCCGGGAGTGATAATAGGTGATGGCCGCCTCCCCGGCCTTGGCCCGGTCGGCGCACACTACGACCGGGACTCCGGCCTCCTTGAGGACCTGGTTCATCATCCACGGCTCGTCGCCGCACTCCTTCCAGCTGGGGGCGGTGTGCTGGGTCAGCACCAGGACCTTCCCATTGGCCTTGGCTCCGTAGCCGCGGCTGAGCACGGCCACGGCCTGGCCGTGCCTGCGCAAGGTCTGCGCGGCTAGGAGCACCGCCGGGGTCTTTCCGGTCCCGCCCGCCGTGAGGTTTCCGATGCAAATGACCTTGGCCGGAAGTCTCTTCGAGGGAAAGATTTTCTTGGCGTACAGCCAGCGCCTGAGCCTGGCCCAGGCCCCGTAGAGGCAGGAAAGCCCGGCCAGGAAAATCCAGCCCAGGAAATTGCCTTTCAGGCGCTGGCGACGCTTCTCCCAGTTATTCACGCGCCCTCCTCCAGGAGAGCGCAGGCTGAGGCGAAAACCCTCTCGGGTGGGAGGCCCTCCAGGCATTCCAAATGGTAAGGGCAGGAATTGAGCCCGCAGCCGATGCAGAAAAGCTCGTCGCGGCGCAGGAATCGGTGGCGGGGATGGGGGGGATTCCAGCTCCTGGGATCGCTGCTGCCGTGCACGGTGAGGGTCGGCACTCCCATGGCCACGGCCAAGTGCTTGGGGCCGTTGCAGTTGGTGACGATGAGACGGCACTTCCCGACGAGGCCCGCTAAATCCTTAAGTCCGGGGGTCTCCGGGCTCGTTTCGGCCCCCTCTCCCACGCCGGCGGCCACCTCATCGGCCAAGGCCCTCTCTCCGGGTCCCCAAAACACCATGATCCGCGAGCCGAACCTGTCGCGCAGGAGGCGCCCGAGCCGCGCGTAATGGACCGCGGGCCAGCGCCGGGTCGCGCGGCGGGAAGCTGGAATAAGTCCCACCATATTTTCCGCGGTCCCCCTGGAGAACGCGAGATGGGGGAGGAAATCGGCGTTGCGGCCGTCCACGCCCAAGGTGGCAAGCATCCGGATCTTCTCCTCTGCCGCGTAATGAGGCGTGGGGGACTGGATCAGACGGTGGTTGTAGGCCCAGCGGTGCGCCACGTGCCCGGGCCCGGCCTTGACTCGCGCCCCGCTCAGGGCCGTGACGAGGGCGCTGCGGGGATTTCCCATGTAGTCGATCACCCAGTCGTAGCCTAGCAAGCGCACGCGGCGCACCCAGGAGAGAGCCCCAAAAATTCCGCGAGCTCGGTAAGAGTGGACCCGCCCCAAATGGGGATTGCCTTCGAGCACCTCGTCGCAGGGGGGCTCAACCAGGAAGTCGATCCGGGCCTGGGGGTAGCGCGCCTTGAGCGCGGCCAAGGCGGGAGTCGTGAGGATGACGTCCCCGATGCGGCGCAGTTGAATGACGAGGATCGAACGCGGCTCTTCCATTTAGAAATAAGCTTTCCCCCGGGTCATCTGCAGGTGGAAGTCGAGCATGCCGTCGTCGCCGCGGATGAACAGCCGCTTGAGCGGCCCCGAATCGGGGCTCCACGGCCAGGAGGATATTCCCTGTCGGATGCCGAAGTCGTAGTGGTAGCCGGCCGCCCGCGCCAGACGCCGCACGTCGGGGTTGTAGGCCCCGGCCCCGTAGGGATAGGCAAACCCCACCATGGGACGGCCAAGCTTATCTTCGAGCCTTTTCTTGCTCTCCTCCAGCTCCCAACGCGCGTCTTCCAGGGAAATCTTGTCGAGATTGCGGTGACGCATGGTGTGGGAGCCGAACTCGACCACCCCTGAATCCTGCATTTCCCTGATCTGGGCCCAGGTCAGCATGGAGAGCCAGGACTCCGAGGCCGGGTTGTGCCAGGAGTTGTAACCGTCCATGGTTTCGCACACCAGGAAAATATTGCCCTTCATCCCGAATTCCTTGAGCAGGGGATAGGCGACCTCGTAGTTGTTGGCGTAGCCGTCGTCGAAAGTAATAAGGACCGGCCGAGTGGGCATGGGCCGTTTGTTCATTTCTATTTCCAGCAATTCCGCCAATAGAAGCGAGGTGTACCCCTTATCCTTCAAGTACTTCATGTGTTTCCTGAAGTTCCCCGCGCTTGCCCATAGTTTCTTGAGCTGGGAGTTGGGCGGATAATCGCCCACCTTATGGTACATCAAGGAAGGAATCCCGCTCGTCCTGGGGCGCCACCAATTCCAACGGGCGCTGGCGCCCAGGATGGCGGCCGCGCCCAAGCCCGCTCCTATCTCAAGCATCATTTTTCTCCAATTCTTTTAGTTTGACATATTTAAGCCAGCTATGAAACGCCGAGAGCCCGGCCCAGACGAGCCCGGGCTGGCCGTCTAAAAATCCCAGTTTGAGCACTGCCCGGCAGAAGAATTCCCAGGCAAGTATGAGGTGCCGCCAAGGGCGCCACCGAGCTCCCATCGCGAAGCGTTTGCGCGCCGCCAAGTCCGTGTAAAGGTCCATTTTCCGGACGTACTCCGAGATGTCCTTGTAGGGGCGGTGGATGATTTTTCCGCGCAGGCGAGAGACCGGCCCCGCCACCTCCACTCCCTCGTGCAGGGCCCCGCCCGCAAAGCGCGCCTTGTCCCGGCGGAACAGGCGCAGATGAGATTCACGGCCCAAACCCCCGTGGCCAAGCCTGCGGCCGAGGAAGTGGACCTCGAAGGGGATGTCGTAACCCGAAGTTGCGGCGTCTTGGCTCAAGACGCCAGGCATCTCCTCCTTGAGCTCCGGAGACGCCCTTTCGTCGGCGTCCAATGAAAGGACCCACTCCCCGCGGGCCAGCTCCAAGGCAGCCTGCTTCTGGCCGGCATAGGTGTCGAAGGGCCTGCGGCGGACCACGGCCCCGAATTCCTCGGCGATCTTATCGGAGCGGTCCGAGCTCGCTGTGTCGAGAAGGACGACGATCTCGTCGGCCAGCCCCTTGAGGCTTTCGAGCGCCCCCGGCAGGTCCTCCTCCTCGTCCTTGGCGATAATAATCGCGCTAAGCCGCACCATAGACCTCCTCCATGCGCTCGGCCATGCGCGCAAGGCCAAAGCGGGGCAGACGCCCCAAGGCCTCGTCCGCCAGGGATTGCGACAAGGCGGGAGAGTCCATCAGACTCAGGATATTCCGGGACAAGCCCTCGGGATCGCGGGGCCGGCAGAGAAGGCCGCTTCGGCCGTCCTCCACAATCTCGGGAATGCCTCCCGCCGTGGTGGCGGCGATCGGCAGGCGGCACGCCGAGGCCTCCAAAAGCACGCTTCCCATGCCCTCTCCCCAGGAAGATAATACGAAAATGTCCAAGGCCCTCAGGAGGGCCGGCGCGTCCTCGCGCTGCCCCAGGAAGAATACACGCCCCAGGAGATTCAGCCTCTTGACCTGCTCCAAGAGGCACGCCTCCTCCGGCCCCTGGCCGGCGACCAGGAAATAGGCCCGGAGATTCTTGTGGACAACAAGAAGAGCCGCGGCGAGCAAAGTGTCGTGGTCCTTGTGCGGGACCAGGGCCGCGAGGTTTCCGATCCAGAAGCCTCCCTCCGGGATCGAGAACTCCTCAGAAAGACTCCGACGCAAGGCCGCCTTCTCCTGGCTCGAGGCGGGGGAAAACGAGGGCAGGCCCGCGGTCCAGCGCCGCTCCTCCTCGGTCGCGGCGACACCATCGCAAACGACCTCTATCCTCGCGGCATCGAGCCCCGCCCGGACCATGACCCTCTTGATGGCGGACGACACGGCGACGACCCGATCGGCCAGTCCGTACTTGAAGCGCGCGCTCCAGGAACTAAAGGGGAAATCCACGCGCCGGTGCATGACGCCAACGAAGTCCCGCCCGATTCCGGCCATAACCGCTGTTCCCGCGGCGTGGGCGGTGTGGGCGTGGGCCACCGGATTGGGGGTCCTAGCCATGGCGGCCCTAAGAATCCAGGCGCTGGCCGGGTCCCATTCCATGAAAAAGGGTAAGGCCAAAACCTCGAAGCCCAAAGCCCGGGCGCGCTCGTATAGGGGCCCGCCTTCCCGGCAGGCGATCACGTTGCGGTGGCCCCGGGCGCGCAAAGCGCAGGCCAGATAGAGGAGTTGGCGCTCCCCGCCCCGAAATCCCCGCTCCCCGTCAATGTGAAAAACGTCGTATTTCGTCTTCGTAGACCTTCTCCGTTTCCTCGACCGCGCGCCCTATGCGAAAGCGCGCCTCGAAACTATTCCGGGCCTTGGCCCCCAGCTCCTCGGCCCGGGACGGAGCAGCAAGCAAACCCCTCAAGGCCTCGGCCAGGGCCCCGGGGGCCCGGGGGGCAACCAGGAGCCCGGCACCCTCGACCAAGTCGGGAATGCCGCCCACCGCCGCGGCGATCAAGGGCCTGCCCGCCGACATCCACTCCAAGGCCGCGCGCGAGACGGCCTCAGAGCCGATGGAGGCCACGACTCCTATCCGGCAGGAGGCAATGAAGGCGAAGGCGTCGGGAACCTTGCCCAGCCATTCCACTTTGCCCTCAAGGCCCAAGCTACGGGATTTTCTCCCGAGCTCCTCCATTCGCGCGGGCTCGCCCGCTCCCGCGGCGAGAAAACGGGCCAGAGGGAACTCTTCCCGGAGCATCGCCGCGGCTTCAAGAAAAGTCTCGTGGCCTTTCACGGGATCCAGGCGCCCCAGAATCCCGACCACTGGCTCACCCGCCAGCGCAGGCGCCGCCGCGTCCGGCAGGCCGGGCAACACCGTGGCCACTCTGGCGCCCGGAAAGGCCAGCGAGAGCTCCGCGGCGATCCGCGAATTGGCCGCGATGAAGGCCGCGGTGCGTCGGGCCATAAAACGGGAAAAAAAATGCCTCGAGGTCGGCCTGGCGTCGGCCCTTGTCCGCACCAGCGGGACATTCCCGCCCAAGGCCAAGGCGGCGCCCCAGGCCTGCGAAGAACCAGTATGGGCATTAATGATCTCCACTCCCAAGGCAAGCGCCCTCTCCCTGAAAACCGCCAAATCCCGCCACGGCGACGCAACTTCCAGGCACTCCAGACCGAGATCCCTGGCCGCCTGCGCCGCGAAGGCGGCCTCTCGGCTCCAAAAGAACACCCGATGCCCGCGCCTTTTCTGCTCCGCGGCCAAGGTCAGGGCGTAATGGGCGATCCCGGAGTCCCATGGCTCGTCGTGAAGGTGCAGTATCCTCACCCGGCGCGAACCCCCAGCATCTCCGCGGCGTTCTTCCAAACCTCCTCGGCGGAAATGAGGCGCATGCAAAGAAAATGCCCGTGCGGGCACTCTCGCGAGCCGTGAAGCCCGCAGGGGCGGCAGGGCAAATCCGCCTCGAGGACCCGGTGCTTGGGGCCATAGGGGAAAAATCCGAGCTCGCGGGTTGTCGGCCCGAATATCGCGAGCGTGGGAACACCGCTCGCCGCCGCCATGTGCATGGGGCCGGAGTCATTGGTGATGAAAAGAGAGAGCCGGCCCATGAGGGCCCTGAGCTCCGATAGGCTCGTTTTCCCGGACCAATCGAGAGCGCACGACTCCCGCGCGATCTCGGCGCAGATAGCCGCGTCCTTGGGACCGCCCACCAGCACCACCTTGACGCCATCGCGCGAAAACCGGCGGCAGACCTCGGTAAAGCGCCCGGAAAGCCATTGCTTCGTGGGCCAGGCCGAGCCTGGGTGCACGCCGACAAGCTTGTCTGCCTGGGCGACTCCCGCGCCCGCCAGGCGTCGCCCGAGCTCTTCCAGGGCGCTCTGGCCAACGTTGAGATAAACAGAGTCGCGAGGTGGAGCCAAGGCCCCGGCCTTAAATGGCCCCAAAAGCGCCAAATTCCGCTCCAAGTCATGCATGAGCCATGTGAATGGCACTGACTGGGTAAGCAATAGCCTCCCCGCGCTCGAGGAAAACCCCACTCTCTCGGGGATTCCCGAAAGCCAGGCCAGAACCGCGCTGCGAAGCGAGCGGTGCGGGATCACAGCCGCGTCGAAGCCGCGGCCCTTGAGCTCCCTGGAGAGGTTGAAAAGGCCGCCCGCTCCCGAATGACGGCCATTCTTGTCGTCCTCCAGGACCTCGTCCACGCCGGGCTGTCCCCGGAAAAGCTCCGCGCTCTGGGGCAAGGTCAGCACCGACACCGTGCATTCCGGCCTGAGGGCCTTCAATCCCTTGGCCAGGGGCAACGTGAGCAAGGTGTCTCCCAGAAAAGCGCTTTGAACAATCAATATCTTCTCTCTCTCCCCCCCGGGCGGACGCCGGGCGGGGATCTCAAAGTCTCCCAATTCGAGGCTCCGCGAAGAAACCGGAACTCCCCAGGCCGCGAGCGGCTCCAGATACTTGTCCACGGTGTGCTTTTCGAGTTGGGGGGAGCGCCAGCCGAAGGCGACAAATAGACGGCGGGCCATGACGAGCTTCCGGTAGATCAGCACCTGAGGCGCTCCGCAGAGGCGCCTCAGGAAGAAGGACCTCAGGTTTGCGTGAAGATCGAGAAGATGCGTGAATCCCGCCCGCTTCAGTCGGGGCAAGGTCCAGGCCAGGCCTCGGTAGGGTATGACCTCGTCAAGATAGGGGTTTCCCTCCAAAGCTTGGGCAAACGGCTCTTTCACCAAAAGAGAAATCGAGCAGTCCGGCCAGGCTTTTTTGAGGTTTTTATAGACGGGGGCGGTGAGGATCACGTCCCCCAATGAGGAAAGGCGGATGACCAGGATTTTCTTGATTGGTCTATTATATCATTCTTGCGGCACCACGCAAAAATGCTTGCCCCGGGCGGGCTTTTGCCGGAACCCATTGCCATGGGCCTTAAGGCCTAGGCCCCGTGAGGCACGTTAAACGAAATCCAGGCAAAAGTTATCCCCAAAAACTTCCCGGGAATTTTTGTGGATAACTACGGAATTGACGTCGCCGGGACAGCCCTCTGACTACTACAGGCGATCGGCCCGGTCCAGGAAGGCCCTGGCCCTCTCGGCATCGCCTTTTTTCAAATACAGCCGCGAAGCCTCGCGATAGACGCGGACCTGGGACTCTTTGGCGCGCTCAAGTTCGGCCAGGGCCTCGCCCTGCCGGCCCTCGAGAGCGAGGGCCTGGGCCAGGTTCCTGCGGGCGAAGTAGGAACCGGGGTCGAGCTCCACGGCCCGGCTCCAAAGGCTTGTAGAATTGCGCCAGACCTCCGTCTGGCGCCGGGTGAGCCCCGCCAGCGTGATGAGTATTGCGATTCCGCCGGCCAGTCCGGCGCCTCTTAGAATTCCAGGCGCTCGCGCCTCAAGAAGCGTTTTCAACCCCGCCCCCGGCAACAAGGCCCAGCCGAGGCAGCTGAGATAACTATAGCGATCGGCCACGGTCTGCCGGCCCGACTTGACCAGCCCCAGCATTGGGAGCAGCATGAGGACGTAATAAATCCCAGCCGCGAAGCCCCAGGGCCAGCGCTTTCGCAGCCGCATCAGCGCCGCTCCCAGAGTCAGCACGAAAACGGCGCTAAGATAGAACGGGCTCGGAGAAAGAAGAAAAGATTTCTCGTAGAGGGGGGAAAGCCCGCTCGGCCAGGCCGTCTTTCGCAAATAGAAGGCAAGGCCGTAAAAAGCCTGCGCGATCCGCGCCTGAAACCCGGCCTGATCAAGCCCCACCAAGGCCGTGGAAGCTCTTTGGGCCCATATCCCAGAAGCCCCGCCGAGTGCCGCGATGCAAGCAAAGGGGAGCATCTCCTTCCATTGCGGTCTCCGATCAAAAAAAATAATATCCAGGAGGACTACTACCGCGGGGAAGAGAAGGGCCGCCGTTTTGGATAAAATGCAGAAAAGATAAAAAACGGAGGAAAGGGCGAGCCAAGCCTTTGCGCGCCCGCCGACTCTCGCCCGAGCATGGGCCAGCAAAGCCGCAAGAAAGAAGAATCCGGACAGGACATCCCGCCTTTCCGTCGCCCAGGCCACGGATTCCACTCGTAGAGGATGGAGGGCGAAAAAAGCGGCGGCCAGCAAGGCCCCGCAAGCCGCGGATAATCGCGGGGCCGGAAGGGACGGCGTCTGCGGCCGGCGATCACGTAAAAACAGGATCAGGGCCAAGAAATAGAACATCATCGCGTTGGCCGCATGAATCAGTATATTCGTGAGATGAAATCCCCGCGGGTCCAGCCCCCAAATGGAATAATCCAAAGCGAAAGAAAGCCAAGTCAATGGTTGATAGTGCCCGAGATGGGAAGTCATGAACATCCACTTAAGCGAAGCCCAACTCCATACCCGGTAACGCGTGTTGGCGACGAGATTGGCGTAATCGTCCCAGCTCACGAAGGAATTGCCAAGGCAGGGAGCGAATACCAAGATGGTAATCAGACCTAAAGCCGTCGCGAGGAGAATCTCGAGACGACTCACTGGGGGCCCGCGACGAGCGGCCAGGCCCAGTCGAGACAGCGCTCGGTAGCGCCCTGTAGGCCTCGGGACAGCTCCGAGGCTTGTCTCCCCAAAGCCTGAGAGCGCACGGGGTCGGCCAGCAAATCCCCAAGAACTCGGGATAGGGCGTCCGCGTCCTCCACCATGAATCCGCAGCCAGCGCTCTCCAAGAGCCTGGCAACGCTCTCGGTGTTGTCCACATGGGGCCCGAACAGGACCGGGGACCCCGCCAGCGCCGGCTCAAGCAAGCTGTGCCCGCCCACCGGCACCAGGCTTCCTCCGACGAAGCAAGCCCGGGCGAGGGCGTAAAAAGAGGGGAGCAGACCCATGATGTCGAGAAGCAGCACGGAAGTCTTCGTTTGGGGAATGCCCCGCGTCAAGTCAGACCAGCATGCGAAATCGATGCCTTTGGCCCGCAAGAGGGTTTCCGCCCGCTCCGTTCTTTCCACATGCCGAGGTGCTAGGACAAGCTTCAATTCGGGGAAGCTGCGCCTTGCCCGCGCGTAAGCGTCGAGGAGAATCTCCTCCTCGCCCGGATGGGTGCTGCCCGCCACGAAAACGGGCCGCCCCTCCCAGCCCAAAAGCCGAAATGCCCCCTGGACCTCCCCAATCTGGGCGGGAGGCTCCGACTGGTCGCATTTCATGTTGCCGGCCACCCGGACAGCGTCAGGGTTTGCTCCCAGCTCCAGGAAGCGCCCGGCCTCGGCCTCGTCCTGGGCGCAAATCAGCGAAATGCGCCTTAAATAGGGGCGAACGAAGATTCGGGCTTTCCTGTAGCGTCCGAAACTTCTTTCAGAAAGTCGCGCGTTCAAGACGGCGATGGGAATCGCCCTGCGCGAGCAAAACTCTATCATGGCCGGCCAAAGCTCGGTCTCGGCTATGAGAAGGGCCCGCGGCCGCGCCGCGGTGATGAAGCGCCCGAGGCAGGGAATAAAATCGAGGGGGGCCATGACCGCGGCCGAGACGCCGGGAAGAGCTCGGGCTCTCTCACGGCCGGCGCTCGTCGAGCTCGTGACGAGGATGCGCGCGCCCGGGTCCCTATGCGCCAGGGCCTTGATGAAGCCCGCCATGGCCCCGACCTCTCCCGACGAGGCCGCGTGGATCCAAACAACCCTGCGGAGGTTCAACCTCCGCAGGGCGGCGTGACCCAGAAATCCGAGCCGCTCCTTGATTTCATCGCCCAACCCTCGGAGAAGCCCCCTCCTTGGCGAAAGGGCGAAAACGGCCAGCCAGAAAAGCGCGGCGGGCAAAAAGAGGAGCTGGTAGGCGATTAAGCCGATCACACGCGCACCAGCCTATCGGCCTCTTCGGTGAGGAGGTTTAAGGCTTCCTCCAGCTCCTTGGCCTTCTTGGAATGGTCGTCGTCGAGAGCCACCGAGATCGGGGCTCCGTAGCACAACGCGGCTTTGCCGAAGGGGAGAGGGACTTGGAATCGGTCCCATGCTCTTTTGAACTCGATCCGGCGCGAGAGCGCGTTGGTGATCGGGAGAATTGGGATCTGGAGCTTTTGCGCAAGGTAAATGACCCCGGGCTTGACCTCGCGGGCCGGGCCCTTGGGGCCGTCCGGGGTAACCCCCAAGTCCAGACCGCTGTCCAAGGCCTCGATCATGCCGCGCACGGCCGGGACCGCCCCCCTCGTCGAGGAGCCGCGCAAGGCCGAGAGGCGCGAGAGGCGCATGGTCCGGGCGATAAGCTCGCCGTCCCGGCTGCGGCTGACCAGGACCGCGGCGGGGTCTCCCCGGTGGCTCCAGGTGAAGAACACCTGGCGCTGGTGCCAGAAGGCGTAGATGAACCTCTGGCCGCGGCCGCGCAGGCGCCTGCGGTGCTCCGCCCCAAAGACCGTCACCCGCGTGGTAACGCCCACCAGCGACATGTACAGGTAAACCAGGGGAGGAACGATCCAGGCGAGCAGCACTACCGGGACTTGCCGGAGCCCTTGGACCTTGACTTGGCTTTCGCGACCCAACTCAAGGCGCAGGCCAGGGCCGGCTGAGGGGACAAAGCCCCATCGGCCAGGGAGAGCCCGATCTTGGCGCCCTCGAGCTTGCGCAAGGCCGCCTCGAGGGCCGCGGGCTCAGAGAGCTTGGAGATGGGGCTCAACTCGCAGGAGTCCTTCTTGGCCTCCTCCTCGATAAGAGAAGAGGCGAAGCGCAGGGACTCGTCCAATGCCGAGTCCCTAATAAGGGGCATCAAGCACGCGAGCGACGGGGTCTGGGCCCCAAGATCTGCCGCCACCTCCAACCACCCCTCGCCCAAGGTGATCAAGGCAAGGCTATAGGCGAGGCCCGGGATGGGGGAAAGCAGGGACTGCTCCGGATCCGGATGCGCGAAGGTGTCGAAGAGAAGGCCGGGCCTGAGCATCTTGGCGGCTTCTCCCGACAGCTTTTGGAGCTCCGCCTCGCCCATGGCGAGAGCGTCGAGGGCTACTTGTGCTTTTTTTGCGCGGCGCTGAATATCTCTCGGACTTAAGGCGAGCTTAAATCCGATGATTTTCCGCATCTATTTTTTCGCCGCCGTTCGGGAATGAAGGGACCATTCATACACCAATGGGGCCGCCACCGCGATGCTGGAATAAGTCCCGACGATCACGCCGAAGACCATGGCCATCGCGAAGTGGTGGATGACCTTGCCGCCGAAGAAAAAAACGATGATGACCACGGCAAGCACCGTGAGGCTCGTGATCACGGTCCGAGACAAGGTCTCGTTGATGCTCTCGTTCATGACCACGTTCAAGGGGTCCTTGCGCATGATCCGCATCTTCTCCCGCATGCGGTCGAGAATGATGATGGTGTC
Source organism: Elusimicrobiota bacterium (assembly GCA_016218575.1). NCBI lineage: Bacteria > Pseudomonadati > Elusimicrobiota > Elusimicrobiota bacterium. Next base: position 86,622 of record JACRDN010000005.1, on the reverse strand, counting down.
GTGTATGGAATAGCCGCCGATGGTGAGAATGGCCGAGATGATGAGAAGATCCACCTCCGCCCCCAGGACCGAGAAGAGGCCGTAGGTGGCGAGCACGTCGTGAAAAAGGGCCACTATTCCCGCCACGCCCCACATCGGATTGGCGAAGCGGAAAGCCAGGTAAACGATGATCCCGGCCAACGACAGGACGATCGCCCACAAAGCCTGGCGAAACAAGTGCTTTCCCACGGCTGGGCCCACGAACTCCTTGTTGTCCACCCGGAACTTGTCCTCGCCCACCGCGGCCTGGATCGCCGCCAATTGCTTCTCGATCTTCTCGGCCGACTGGTTGGGGTCGGCCTGGATGCGGATGACGAAGGTGCTGGTGCCGGAGAAATGCTGGAGGGCGGCGTCCGCCAACCCCGCCTTCTCGACGGCTGCGCGGAGTTCGGAGAGCTCCAAGGGCTTATCGAACGTGATCTGAAGGACCGTGCCTCCGGTGAAGTCGATGCCGTACTTGACCCCGCGAACGGCCAAGGAGATGATGCTGCCGCCCAGGAGAAGCGCGGAAATAAAGAAGAACTTGCGGCGCCAGGCCAGAAAATCGAAATGGGTTTTCGGGAAAATGTGCATGTCTTATCCTATGCTCAAGGTGTCGACGTCGCGATTGGAGAGGTAGGTCTGGAACACCAGCCTCGTGAAATTAATGGCGGTAAAGCGCCCGATGGCCATGCCCAGGAGCAAGGTCACGGCGAATCCCTTAATGGGGCCGCTGCCGAACTGGAAGAGGAAAATGGAGGAGATGCCGGTGGCCACCATCGAGTCCCAGATCGCGGTCCAGGCCTTATCGTAGCCGGTCTCGAGCGCGATGCGCACGGGCTTGCCCAAGGCCAGCTCCTCGCGGATGCGCTCGAAGATAAGGACGTTGTCGTCCACCGAGATGGCCAAGGTGAGCACGATGCCCACGATGCCGGGCAGGCTCAAGGTGAAGCCGAAATAGGCCATGCAGGCCAGAAGGAGCACCAGGTTCAAGATCAGAGCGAGGTCGGCCACGAAACCCGCGAAGCTGTAATAGACCACCATGAAGGCGAAAATGAGTGCCCCCGCGATGAGGGTCGAATAGAGCCCGGACTTGATCGAGTCCTCTCCCACCGTGGGACCGATGGTGCGCTCCTCGATGATGTTGACGGGGGCGGGAAGGGCGCCCGCCCGCAGCACGATGGCCAGGCTCTTGGCCTCCTCGATCGTGAAATTGCCCTCGATGATGCCGGAGCTCCCGGGAATCCTTCCTTTAATGACGGGAGCCGAGTAGACGACGCCGTCCAAAACAATGGCGAGGTTCTTGCCCACGTTGGCCGCCGTGAGATTGGAGAACACGCTCGCCGCTTCCGGCTTGAACTTGAAGGCCACCACCGGCATCCCGTAGTCGCCGCCTCCGGTCTCGACCCTGGCCGTGTCAAGCTGGGCACCGGTCAAGGGCGCGTTCTTGCTCAAAAGATAGATCGAGTTGTCCTTGCCCCGGAAAAGCTCCGTTCCCGCTGGCACGAGCTTGGCGGCCGCAGGGGAAATCTTCTCGCCCTCGAAGGCCGCGCCCAGCTCGGATAATTTATTGAGGGCCTGCTGGGCCTTCTCCGAGCTCTCCACCATCCGGAACTCGAGAAGGGCGGTTTTGCCGATGAGCTCCTTGGCCTGCTGGGAGTTGGTGATGCCGGGCAGCTGGACCACGATCCAACGCGCGCCCTGCTTGACGATGAGCGGCTCGGCCACCCCGAATTGGTCCACGCGGTTGCGGATGATCTCGATGGCCCTGCTCATGGCGTCGTTCACGTCGGCCTGGGGGGGAAGTTGGGAGACGTCGAGCTCCATAAGAAGATGGGTTCCGCCCTTGAGATCGAGGCCGAGGTTGAGCAGCCACTTCGGCCGCAGGCGGTAGGCCTCCAGGCGCCCGCGCTCCTTGGCGTCCATGGAATACCAGTTGATGGAGGGATAGAGGAGAAAAACGGCAAGGCCTATGGAGGCCAAAACCCCCAGCCATTTGAGTTGGAATTTATTCATGGTGTCAAGGTCCTAGGAGATGGCGCTGGGCGTCTTGGCCGAGGTTTGCGCGCAGTCTCCCTCGGAGGAAAGAAGAGAAGCCACCGCGGAGCGTGCCACGGTCAGCTTCACGGTCTCTGAGAAGCGCACCTCGAGATCATTGCCCTTGAGCCCCACTATGGCGCCGTAAAGGCCTCCGGTGGTTAGTATCCGGTCCCCTTTCTTAAGGCCCTCCAGCATCTTCTGATGCGCCTTCTGCTGCTTCTGTTGGGGGCGGATGAGCAGGAAGTAGAAAATGAGGAATATGGCGGCGATGGGGAAAAGACTGATGATGGGATTGGCTTGCGGTTGCATGAAAGCTCCTAGTTAAAAAAACCGTCAGTATTATAGCAATTTTCTAGAGAAACATGGGTGCCAGCACCAAGGTAATGGTGGCCAGGAGCTTGATCAAGACGTGCAAAGACGGGCCCGCCGTGTCCTTGAAGGGATCGCCCACGGTGTCGCCCACCACGGCCGCCTTGTGGGTGTCGGAACCCTTGCCGCCGTAAGCCCCGGTCTCGATGTACTTCTTGGCGTTATCCCAGGCCCCGCCGCTGTTATTAAGGAAAAGCGCCACCAGGATTCCGCTCACCGTGCCGATCATGAGCAGCCCCGCCACGGCCTCGGCCGCGATGGTGGGATCGGCGGGGGTAATGAACACCTTGAATATGAGGCCCACCAGGATCGGTCCGGCGACTGCCAGTATTCCGGGAAGGACCATGGCCTTCAAGGCCCCCAAGGTCACTATGTCCACGCATTGCCCGTAATCCGGCTCCTCGGTGCCCTTCATGATGCCGGGCTTGGCCTTAAACTGCCGGCGCACCTCGTTGATGACCGCGAAGGCCGCCGTGCCCACGGCCCGGATGGCGAGAGACGAAAAGAGGAAGACGAGCATGGCCCCGAGCATAGCTCCTATGAAGACCTCTGGCTTGGAGAGGTCCACGCCGATTCTCCTGGCAGTGTAGTTGAATATCTCGTCGAGGTAGGCCGAGAAGAGGAGGAAGGCCGCCAACGCCGCCGAGCCGATGGCGTAGCCCTTGGTCAAGGCCTTTGTCGTGTTTCCGACCGCGTCCAAGCGGTCGGTCTTCTTGCGGATGTTCTCGGGCTGGCGGGACATCTCGACGATACCCCCCGCGTTGTCCGTGATCGGACCGAAGGTGTCCATGGCCAGTATGTAGGCCGCGGTGCCGAGCATGCCCATGGTGGCCACGGCCGTGCCGAAGAGGCCGCCCACCGCGTTCGAGCCCAGAGCCAAGCCTCCCAGTTTATACGAAGAAAGGATGGCGGCCGAGATCACGAGCACGGGAACGGCGGTGCACTCGAACCCAACCGAGACCCCGGCGATGATGTTGGTGGCCGGCCCCGTTTGCGAGGCCTCGGCGATGGAAAGGACCGGCCGGTACTTGTACTCCGTGTAGTATTGAGTAATGTAGACGAAGGCCTGCGCGGTGAGGATGCCGATCACGCCGCAGAAAGTGTAGTAGATCCAGGCCTGCGGGGCCTTGTCCGAGGAGAGCAGCCACCACGCCGAGAATGCGAATCCCAGCGCCGCGAGGAGAGAAGCTAGGTAATACCCGCGGTTCAAGGCCTCCATGGGATCGGCGTCCTCCTCGGTCTTGACCACCATGATCCCGGCGATGGAGGCCAGTATCCCCAGGGATCGGGCGACCAGGGGGAAGAGAACCCCTTTCCAGCCGAAGAAGGGCACCAGCCCGGTGCCCAAAATCATGGCCCCGATGTTCTCCGCGGCCGTGGACTCAAAAAGATCGGCGCCGCGGCCCGCGCAGTCGCCCACGTTGTCTCCCACCAAATCGGCGATCACCGCGGGGTTGCGGGGGTCGTCCTCAGGTATCCCGGCCTCGACCTTTCCCACGAGATCGGCGCCCACGTCGGCCGCCTTGGTGTAGATGCCGCCGCCCAACTGCGCGAAAAGAGCCACGAAGCTCGCCCCGAAGCCGTAGCCCACGATCATGAAGGGAATCTTCTCGTAGCCAAAGCCCATGAGCTTCAAGGCCGAGAACAAGCCGCCCACGCCCAGGAGGGAAAGAGCGGTCACGAACAAGCCGGAGACAGCACCCCCGCGCAAGGCGATCCGGAGGGCGTCGTTTAGGGAGTGGCGCGCGGCCGAGGCCGTGCGGATGTTGGTGCGGATGGAAACCCACATTCCTATGTAGCCCGCCACTACCGAGCAGGCGGCGCCGATCGCGAAGGAGAGGGTGGTGCAGAGGGCCAGGACCATGGCCCCCGCGGGATCGTGCTGGTTGTGCTCGCGCACGAAGGCGTAGAGAACAAAAATCACCGCGGCCAGAACCACGGCCAGCATGCCGATGGTCTTGTTCTGGCGGCGCAGGAAGGCCTCTGCCCCGCTCTTGACCGCGTCCGATATCTTGCGCATCTCAGGGGTTCCCGTATCCTTTCCCATCACCCACTGGATGAGCCAGAAAGCCACGGCCAAGGCGAATAAGGAAGACCCAAACACCAGAATCAACGCCGGTTTCATCGAGGAAGAGAAATCCATTTCCAGTCCCAACCCTCCTATGTTTTAAATATGGCTAGAAATTAAATGAATTATTCGGAAAATGGTCAAGTTAAAAGAGGGCTTAAAAGACTATGGGGCGACGCTTGAAGTGTTCTTGAAGGAGAATATTGAATGTTTGATCGAGCCTCGGGAGATGCCCGACATAATACTGCCGGGCGGCCTTATAATAAGCTACGAGCTTTTTCACATCAGGCCTGTGTTTTTCAACCATGAATTGAATATCCTCGCGGTCACGGTCGTTGTAGCGGCTCAACTTGCTCAAGATCAGGTCTTCCTTGCCCAACGCCATCACTTGGATATGTTTAAGACGGCCCTTTAATATCTCAACGCAGCGATCTTTCCAATCGGGCTCAAGAAGCATGAGGGCGGCGTTCGCGCTGTCGAAATAGAGTCCATGCCTTCTTGCCAGCTCTGTTCCTCTGCCAGCCCAATCCGAGAGCTTGCAGCGCAGTCGCTCGTCATCCAAATATGCGTCTATATCGATCGTGCCTCGCCCTGATCCATAGGCGATCACCGCAGCCGCGCCTCCCAAGATATAAAGCGCAAGCCCTTCTTCCAAGAGAGCATCGATATCCCCTAGAAAGCGGAACAATTCTTCTTCGCCAGCTGTTTTCATCGCAAAAGGTGCCGGCGGAAGGATTCCGAGTCTGCGCAGCCAAGCCCATGCCAGAAACGCAGCCATTCAGGAGTTCGCTCACGCAGCAACGCGATCGCGGCCTCGGTTTTAGGCCTCGGCCCCACGACTTCTTCGCGATCAAGCCTTTCCTCGGCCAATGCGTCATGGAGCCCGCGCAGCTTCGCCCAGCTTTCCTCGTCCACATTTCGAGCCTCGTCCTTCAGGGAAAGCGCGGCAGCCAGGACCATGCCGAGGCGGTTTTGCAATCGAAGAGAATAGGCTCCCGAGGCAAGGCCGGCCCAATCCACCGATTTGAAATGGCCCAGAAGCAGGGCGGGAAGCGCTTCGAATACCCGCGGGTCTTGGGCGAATTTCAAAGCCGCCAACACGACCTCGTGAGCTGGCATATCCACCAAGGCCGTGGGATGCCCGGCGCCAAGAAATCGGACATTGTATCGCTCCAACTGGGCCAACAGGGCCTCCTCGTCCGCGCAAGCCGCGAAGAACCCCGGGGTGAGGGGGCGAACCTCCAGGTCGGCGACATCGGGAAACTCCAACTCGTGAAGAAGCCTGCTCAAGGAGCACCGGAACACGCGGGCCAAGGCAAGCAATTCGGGCCACGTCACGCTCCTCTTTCCCTGCTCCACGCGGGAGACTTTCGCCTGGGGCCATTTGAGGCGTCTGGCCAGCTCCACTTGGGACAAGCTCAGCGCCTCCCTCTTGCTTCGCACGGCATGGCCCAGCGAATGGCTCGATTTATTCATATATGAATATTATTATTCATATTTAACTATAAGTCAATAGGCCGGGCGTGGGCCTAATGGGCACCGGAACCAGGACCCTTTGGCCCAGGACAAGGCAAAAGACTCCCTTTATCCTTACCGCAGGACTTCCATGGTTAAAAAATGCGTTGCGCTTTTGCTATGCGGCTGCCTGGCCTTGAGCGCCATGCCCGCCCAGGCCGTCGCCCATCGGAGATCCCCCGGGAAAGTTCCGGCTTTAGAAAGCCCGGATCGTCTTTTCGACAATCAAGCCGCGCATCGAGAGCTGGGGATCTCGCTTCCTGCGATCGCGGCTGCGGCAAAAACCGCCAGGCTTTACAGCCCGGCCGGGATTGCTCTTGCAGCCTATCCCAGGCTCGACATGCCCGATGGGCGCGGCTACGCGCCGGAGCGCCAGCGGGCCTGGTTCATGCGCATCGTGATCAATTCCCTAAAGGGCGGAGATTTCGCCCTGCCCAAGCTTCTCTCGGCCGATGAGGAAGCGGCCTTTGGGGCCATCATCCCCTCCTGGGGAGAGCCGCGCCTGGCCGCCTATCCCCTCGAGCCCTCCCAATGCGCCATGGGGCACACTATCCGCTGGGGCTTCAACTACGTGCACCCGGAGGGGAGGTTTCGGGTCGAGCTCGGGCAGGACGAGGTTGTAAGCCTCGGCCTCTTGAGCGAAACCCGCAAAGAAAATCTCAAGAGCCAATACAAGGAAGCGGTCAGAAAAGCCAACGAATCTCATCCAGCCCTGGGCCTAGTCTTGGAGCACGTGGAAAGGCTTGCCGCCATGCCGCAATTCAAGGATGAGGAGAATCAACGGCGCCTGGCCGCGTTATCCGCCATCAAGGCCGCGCCGCCCGGCCTCATAGACGTCATGGAACAAAAGATCCTCGCGCAAAATCGCCTCGTTTCGCTCCTCTCCTCCGAGGATTTAAGCGCCTATCGCGCGGCCCTGGAAGAGGCCGGGCTGATGTTGAAGCCAAGCCGGGGGCGGTCTACGCCCCTGCAGGAACTTTTGAGGGAAATCGCCGTGGCCGTGCAAATGGCCGGGCGCGGGGACCCCTCTGGTTGGGACAGAATAGCCGAGAGCTACTCGCGGAACCTCGAGAAGCTCTCGGCCTTCAGCATCAAGGTCGCGGCCCTGTTTCGTTTCGCCGGCCTCGCTCGAAATCCACCAGAAAAGGGGAAATCCCTGCACGAGCTCAAGGCCTGGGGATTTTTCGGCTCCGGCCCCTCCATAGGCGCCCGGGGCCTGGCCAAACTCGGCCTGCTCAATGGGAAGGCCGTCCACGACTTCGACTTCAGCGAAGCGATGCTGGCCCAAGGCCGGGAGGCCGTAAGGCAAACCGGCCTGGCGACGCAACACTCCTCGACCCGCGCCGATATTCTGGCCGAGCGCGTGAACCTCGCGGACAAATCGCTCGATGCGGCCGAGACCGGCCTCATGGAGAGCATTGCAGAGCCCGAAAAGCGCCTCCACCTTCTTTCCGAGCTCAACCGGGTCCTATCTATAGGAGGCTATCTTCTCATCACTTTCAAGCACGGCCCCGAGAGCCCGGAATTCCTCCAAGCCTTGGAGGAGCACTTGGGATTCACAGTCCTAGACAAGGGGTCCGAGAAATTAAGCTACGACAGGGGCCTTCTGAAGCGAATCGCAAAGAACGAGCCGCGCCAAGCCGGGCATTTGCGAAAGCAAATCGAGGAAGGCTCGCTCCTCGTCGCCATGAAGGTCCGGGATGTCCCGGCTGCGCAGGAGAGCGGAGCGCGGGAAAGGCTTCTGGGGCTCCTGCGCCACGCCAAACCAGACCCGGCCCAGGAAAGCACTCCAGCAAATGCCCGCCAGCCTGCCGCGGGGGAGGAGTTCGCCATCCCCGATTACGCCCCGCTCCAACAGGAGATCCACGAAATGCTGGAGAACAGCCCCGCTCCCGACTCTCCTGCGGACCCCGAGCTCTACGCCAAGATCGAGGAGCTCGCCCTCGTCCTGCCTCTCCTGCCCAAGTCAACCCCTGCCCTGGGCAAGGTCCAGGAACACGCGCAAGACCTAATCGCCCGCTGGAACGCCCATGGCCATGCCCGGCTCTCGCAAGGCGAGCGGCGATGGCTCGAAACAGTTCATTCGGAACATGTCATCAAGAACTACTACAGAGAATACACCTGGAACGAGCTGGACAAAAAGCTCGACTTGACCGGGCGGGTGAAGGCTTTCATCAAGGGTGCTCAAGAAGGTGATGAATATTGGACTCTGGAAGGACTGCTCTCTTCTCGAGAAAAAATATCCCTCTACAGCCTCATTCTGCACCTCAAAACAATTCGCCCCCTTCCTGCGGCGGCAGCGGCAGACGAGTATGCAAGGAGAATGAAGCGGCAAGCCCATGGAAAGGAAATACAACTATCCTCACTCTTTCACGAAGCCGTGACAATCTCCCTGCGCGGCCACCTCCTGGCTACAAACATGTATGCCTCAGCAAGGGCGACGCGGCAGAAGGCACTGGATCGTTTGGAAAAACTCGAGACTGCCGGCGAATTATGGTCGATCAGCGAGTTGCTGAACGTTCGCGAGGAATTCCTGCACGCTTGTTTGGAGAGCGCAGATTTTAGGGGCAACGGGTCTTTTCGCGCGACGGCCCTAGCCCTAAAACTATTGGCCGCGTTCGGGCGCCCGCTGGGCCAAGCTGACGTATACGAAGCTCTCGAGTGGGACCCCTTCGCGGGAACAGCCCTGGTTCCTGAGGATTGGAGCAATCTGCTGCTGGCAGTTTTCGGCCCGAACGCCGCGCAAGCGGCAATCGGGGCCACGCCAAAAAATGAAATCGAGAAGTCACGTCTGGTCCTGTATGGTCTCTCGTATTTCGTTGATGAATTAGACATATTTGCCCATCGCAACAACGAGCTGTTCACTCAAAAGAGACTAGCCGCGTGGGATGATCCTCTTGTTACAACCATGAGCTTTGAAGATGTGCTGGTGCTTAGATATTTCCACGATGCCTACGTCGATTCTGGATGGACTTTCGCATACAAAGCCGGGGATCTTCGGAAAATGTTTCCCATGCTTGAGCATCAGCTCGCCCTGCTGTCGAAAATACGCCGTTCCAGCTATGCGATAAGCCTTCAACATAAATTGATCGAAAAGGGGCTTACTATCGCGGAGGTTAGGAATTTCTTCGCCGTCTACCGAAACGAGTACATGACATACCACGATATGGCCTCAGATTCTCAGTTTCGCTATCGGAAATTGAGGCCAGAAACCAGGCGCTTAGCTGTCCTGGAAACCGACCTCAAAGAAATGCGGCAAGAATCATCGGACGCCGACATTAGGCGGAGCGCCAGCCGTTATCTCCGACTTCTGCGTTACGGGATCGAATTAACCGATGACGATCTCCGCATGATTCATGGCGATTACATCGCGACCCAAAGCCCCGGCGGCACGTTAAAGCGTGACAACCCGCAAACGCTCGATCCTTCCGACTTCCTATCGGGCGGCTAGAATTTTCCCGTTGCGATTCCGGGGGAAGTTAAGTAAGTTGGGGAAATGAATGACTGGCGCCTATGCGCGCTGCTGCTTCTGGCTGCCGGAGCGTTCTACCAGCCCGTCGAGTACGACAACACCAAGAGCCGGCTCATCCTCTTGAGCTCCATCGTGGACCAAGGCACGCTCTCCATTGACCCTCAGCGGCAATACACCTTGGACAAGGCTGAGGCCCGCGGGCATTATTACTCCAACAAGGCCATCGGCGCGCCGCTCTTGGCCGTGCCGGTGTATTGGGCCTTGCGCCATACCGTATTGAAGCCTGTTTCGACCCTGCCGGACCCGACCATACTGGCCGACCCGGTGGCCAAATACTTGGTGCGCCTCATCGTGGTGAGCCTGCCCTTCGCCCTATTCGGCGTTTTTCTGCGGCGTTTTCTAGTCCGGGCCGGGGCAGCGCCTAAGCAGGCCCTGGCCGCGGTCCTGGCCTACGGCCTCGGCAGCATAGCCCTGAACCACGCCTCTCTTTTCAGCGGGCATGAACTCGCGGGGATTTTCTGCTTTCTATCTTTCGCGCTGATAGCCCAAGGGGGAAGCGGCTTTGCCGCGGGGCTAGGCGCGGGGCTTGGGGCGCTATGCGATTACACCGGGCTATTCACGGCGCTCATTCTCCTCGCATACGCCCTCGTCCGCCTTCCGAGCAGGCGCTCGAAAGGCGGATTTCTGCAAGGAGCAGCGCTTTGCGCCATTCTTCAAGGAGCTTACAACCATATCTGTTTTGGGCATTTCTGGTCCTTTCCTTACTCCCATTTAGAGCAAGGTCCTTTCGGGCCGCAAGTGGCGCGAGGGCTTTTCGGTGTGACTCTGCCGCGGTGGGAAATACTGCGGGCGCTCTTGTTTTCGCCCAGCCGGGGGCTTCTTTTTGTTTCTCCTATTTTTCTGTACTCAATCATGGGGCTCGTCCATTTCTGGCGGCGCCGCGATTTGCGTTCGGAATTTTGGACCTGCGGCGCCATTATTGCTGGGACACTACTGCTAAACGCAAGCTACTTCGGCTGGCACGGGGGTTGGACCTACGGTCCGCGCTACCTGGTCGGCGCTCTGCCGTTTCTTTGCCTGCCCCTGGCCTTGGCCGTGGACATAAGTCCCTGCTTCTGGGCGCTGGCCGGGCTCTCCTTCTTGCAAGTATCTTGCGCTCAAATCGCCCTGCCGCATGCGCCCCAAGAAATAAGAAATCCCATCATAGAACTCTTCATCCCGCTGTGGAAGTATGGCTACGGAGCCGCGACTCCCTTCGGCAGCGCTAATTGGGGAGCTATTTTGATCTTGGGCTCCTGCTCTGCATTAGGAGTTTTCTTGGTCAACCGGGAAAAGGGGGGGGCCATTATGGAAAGCCATCCTTTTTTTCGCAAGATATGCTGGTCCTGGGCAGGGCTCATCCTGCTGTCTTTGGCGACCTTGCGCAGTCCCGATCCCAAGGCCGTGCACCGCTACAGAGGCATTTTGCTCTATGACGGCGCTCTCTGCCTGCGCTCCGTGCCGATCCTGCGCGCGGCCGAGCGCGAACTCGCTCTGGCCGGCGGTTCCTCTCCCGCCGCGCCATAATTCGGTGACAGTTACCGAATTCGATCCGAACGCAATTCGGTAACTGTCACCGAATTGCCGACAGCGCCAGATGAATGCGCAGGGAAAGCTCCGCGTCCTCGGGGCGCAGGAAGGTGGCGTACCATTCGAGGATGCTGCGGTAGCTCTGGCGCAGGTAGGCCTCCTGCGTGAAGTCGAAAATTCCCTGGTCCATGTAGTTCTGGAAAGCCTTGCTTTGCAGGAGACGGTAGGCCCCGAGAAGAGACTCGAGGCGCGCGGGTTCCCGGCTTGAGATCTGGACGAGCGGGCCGCGCGGGCGGCTTTTCGGCCACTTGGCCAGGAGCACCTCGCGCAGGACGGCCTCCCCGTAGAAGCTCTTGCCGGGATTGAGCTTCTGCCATAGCCCCCAATCCGTGGAAAGGCCCTCCGGGCCTAAAGGCGGCACATGCAGCTCGGGATGCCTCCTTTGAAGCTGTCGGATATAAGCAGGATAAGAGAAAAGGGAAGGCGTCAGGAAAATGCGCTTCCCAGTCTTATGCTCCACGAGTTCCAAATAGCGCAAAGCGAATATGGAGTCGTCCGCGGCGAGTATCACCACGTCCTCCGGCCCCGAATTTTTCAGGATCAGCTCCGCGTAGTCCTTGAGGAGCTCATGGCGCCGCAAATCCATGGGCCTCAGGGCCGCCGGGACGAAGACCAAGGCTCCCAGCAAAGTCCAGATGAAACCCGGACGCACCTTCTCGGCCAAGGCCTCGATGCCGAAGCCCGCCAAGGCAAACAGGGCGATAAGGGGGAGAAGGTAGAAGCGCATGACGAGCCCCCTCAAATAGGCCTCGTCGCAGAGCGCCATCTGCTGGCTGCTGAGAAGAATGAAGCAGAAAGCCGTGAAGAAAAGCCATGCTCCCCAAAATGCCAATATTCTCCTGTTCTTGGCGAAAGCCGCGGCGGCCCCGATGCCGGCGAGCACCACCCCCGAGCAGGAAAGCTCCCAAAAGGCGGCGCTTAAAAACCAGCCCGAGTGCTTGAGAAAACGCTCCGGATCGAAGCGGCCGAAGCCCATCACCCCCGTTCCGCTCACCATCCGGAAAAGCCCGCCCACGCGTTGGCGCATGGCCAGAGCCAGCACGCCCTTCCAACCCTGAACCTCGTCCGGATTGTAGAGGGGAGGGGAATGGTCGAGACGAGCCTTCAATACCAGGTAGGGAAGAATCGCGCAGAAAATCATCAACAAAAGCGCGCCTCCGGCCCTGCCGCGTCGCGGCAGGGCCGCTTCATGCCAAAGCCAATAGGCTATCGCCGGGAGGATCAAGACGAAGGTGGGATGGTGGGTTAGCCCGAAGCCCAAAGCCGCGGCCAGAAGCCAAAGGCGGCTGATTTTTCGCTCTTGAGCCCAGGCCGCGGCCGCCCAGGCCGCGCCCACGGCCAAGAAGTCGTTCAAGGCCCTAACCTCGGGGATTTCCGCGTAATACCAGAATAGCCGCGACAGCGCCATGAAAGCTGTCGCGGCCATGGCTGGCAATGGTTTCAAACCTTGCCTCTTCAATAAGAGATAGAACAGCGCCGCGGCACCGGCATGAAAAACCGCGGAAAGAGCGGCCACGGCCGACAGCCCGCCTCCCGAGAGGCGCGCGGACCAATAGCCCAGCATCACCTGGAGCGGATAGCCCGGCGCTACGGGCACGCCCCAGGTGAGAGCGCTCAAGGCGTGCTGGGGGCTGTCGCCCGGACCAAAACTCGGGCAGAGGCCGGCCCAATAGAGCAGGCTCAAGGTCGCGAAAATCAGGGGCGCAATCATGCCTTGGGGACGAGCTGGGAAAAGAAGGCCTTGCGCCTTTCCTCGAAACGGCCCTCGCGCAGGGCTCGGCGGATCTCCACGGTGATGGACTCCATGAGGTGGAGGTTGTGGTAGGAAAGGAGGCGGTGGGCCAGGAGCTCCTTGGCTCTAAAAAGATGGCTGAGATACGCCCGGCTGTATTTGGCGCACACAAAGCAAGCGCATTCCAGTTCGAGCGGGGAGAAATCCCGGCGCATGGCGCTGTTGGAAATGTTGAAGCGGCCGCGCCGAGTCATGACCTGGCCGTTGCGCGCCACGCGGGTGGGCCAAACGCAGTCCATCATGTCCACCCCTAGGGCCGTGGCCTGCCAAAGATCCTCGGGTATGCCCACTCCCATCAAGTAGCGCGGGCGGTCCTTGGCAAGAGCCTCGGTCGTCAGATCGAGGGTGGACCAGGTCAACTCCTTGGGCTCGCCCACCGAGAATCCCCCCAGGGCGACGCCGTCGCAGGCAATCTCGGCCATGCGCTCGGCCGCGCGGCGCCGGAGCTCCGGATAGAAGGAGCCCTGTAAAATGGGAAAGAACAGGGGCTTTTGCCCGCGGTCCCGGGCCCGGGCGAGGGCCGGGAGCGAGCGTTCGGTCCAGCTCATGGTGCGCTCCAAGGCCTTGCGGGCCTGGGCCGGCTCGCAGGGATAGGGGGGGCACTCATCCAAGGTGGTCCAGCAATCGGAGCCCAAATCGGACTGGATATCGATCACCTTCTCGGGGGTCAATCGGTGGGGGCTGCCGTCTATATGGGAGCGAAAGGCCACTCCATCGTCCTCGACCGTGCGCAGGTCGGCGAGGCTCAGCACCTGGAAGCCTCCCGAGTCCGTGAGAATCATGCCGTCGTAATTCATGAAGCGGTGCAGCCCCCCGGCCGCGCCGATGACGGCCAGGCCTGGTCTCAGGTAAAGATGGTAGCTGTTGGCCAGGATCGCCTTCACCCCGAGCGCTGCGAGGTCCTCCTGCGAAATGGCCTTGACCGATGCCTGCGTGGCCACGGGCATGAAGACCGGGGTTTCGACCGGGCCATGGGCCGTCTGAAGGATGCCCAGCCGGGCCTTGGTCGAGGAATCCTCGCCTAGAACCGAGAAGGAAGGCATTGCGGCCATCATAGCATTTCACGATTAGCCGACAGCAGTTACAACGCGAGCATGGCGTCGCCGTAGGAATAAAGGCGGTAGCCGCGCTCGAAGGCCTCCCTGTAGCAGGCAAGGAGCTTCTCCCGGCCGAGGAAGGCCGCGGCCAGCAGCAGGGGCGTGGATTTGGGGAGGTGGAAGTTCGTTAGAAGCCCGGAGGCCAACTTGAACTCGCAGCCGGGGTGGATGTAAAGCTCGGTCCAGCCTTCCCCCGGGCCGAAGCCTTCCGGGCGCCGAGCCAAGCTTTCGAGCGTCCGGGTGGCCGTGGTCCCCACAGCGATCAACCGGCGGCCCGCGCCGCTCGCTTCCTTGATCTTTCTGGCCTCCGGCTCGGCCAGGATATAGTATTCCGGCAGCATGCGGTGGAGGGATGCGTCCAAGCCTTGGATGGGCCGGAAAGTGCCTCGCCCCACGTGCAAGGCGAGCTCGGCGATCACAACTCCTTTATTAGCGAGCCTCGCCAGCAGCCCCTCGGTGAAATGAAGCCCCGCGGTGGGTGCTGCGATGGAACCCTCCTCCTTGGCGTAAACCGTTTGATAGCGCTCGCGGTCCCGCGGGTCGGCCTCGCGGCGCTTCTTCAAGATATATGGCGGCAGGGGAGCCAGGCCATGCTCTTGGAGATAGCCCTTCAAATCCGCGCTTCCAAAGCGCAGCACATATTCCCCATCCTCATTCAAGCCCTCGACAGCGGCGGCCATGCCCCCCGGGAACTCAAGACTCATTCCCGCCTTAAGCCCCGAGGAGAGCGCCGCCCACCGGCCTAGACCCAGCTCCTTGGCCAGAAGCAGCTCGACCCTGCCGCCCGTGCTCTTGCGCCCCGCCAGGCGGCAGAAAAGAACCTTGCTCCGATTGAGGACCAGGCAGTCGCCGGGCTCGAGGAGGTCGGGCAGGTCCCTGAACGAGAGATGCCTCCTCCCGGGACCGAACCTTTCGACGACCATCAATTTGCAGGAGTCCCGCGGCTCGACCGGTCGGTCGGCCACCAGCTCCTCCGGAAACGGGAAATCGTAATCGTCGAGCGGCAAGGCGGGCATTTTACTCGTCGATCTCGGCAAGGACGGAGGAGGGAAAGTAAAACTGGAGGATTTGCTCGTAGGAGCGCCCTTTCTCCGCCTGTATCTTGGCGCCCCACTGGCAGAGCCCGACGCCGTGGCCAGAGCCGCTACCGATGAACTCTATGCCGTCCTCGACCTTGCGTATGCGGCTGACGCGCGCGCTGCGGAATTCCGACGCCCCCAGACCCTGGCGAAGGTCATCGGCCTTGACGCTCATCTCGTCACGCCCGATCTTGACCAGGAAGCTGCGCACGTGTCCGGAGATCATGTCGCGGCGCGCGATCTCGAAGCGCCGGAGGACTCCCGAGAAGAGATGGTTGCGCTGCAGCGCGGCCACGATGTCATCATATGAGAAGAAAGCCTTCCAGCGAGCCAAGGGCGAAACCACGCAGTACCTGTCCTTGACGCCCCGCAAGGGGGGCGCAACGTCGCCGTTCTGGCCCCAGACCGCCCCGGCATTGGCCGTGTGCCCTCCGCAGCAGGCGTGGTAGAAAGCGGGCAGGATGCGCCCCTTGTAGCCCAGCACCTCCGCCTTGGTCTGACGCACCGCCAGGCGCACCACCGGCGAGGCCTCTCCGAGGCCGCCGAAAACCTGCGAGCGAGTGTCCGAGGTGAGGTCGAAGCCAGATTTGCGGAAGCGCCCGAGCTGGGTGTAGGCGAAGGTCCGGGCCACAACGGCCTGGGCCTTCAGGGCTTCCAGAGGCCAGTCGGCGTCCATCTCATGGGGAAGCACTCCCAGCAGATATTCCTCGATGCCCAGCTCGTCGATGACGGTGAGGGAAGCGTCAGGGTTTCGCCTGAAAATGAGGCTGCCGGGATATGATTTCCCTCCCAAAAGAAGAAGTTGGGAGGAATCCCGTGGGGAAATCCTGACTTCGGCCCGCATATAAAGAGAGCCTGCCTTGATTCCTTCGGAGGCGGGAGTCAAAACGACCTCCTCTCCCGCCGCGAAAATATGCCTTTGCCCCGAGGAATCTCGCGCCGAGATCTCTCCCGCGCATTTCACCACCGCTTCCGCGGATTTCTGCATAACGCGGATTTGGATGAGTCGCGGCGCGGCCTGGGACGAGGCCGCCGCCAGCGCCACCGTCAGAAGGGCGACGGTCAAAGAAGTTCTGGTTCCTTCGGGGGCTTAAGGCCGAGATGGGAGTAAGCCTTGCCGGTCACGACCCGTCCGCGGGGGGTGCGCGCGATAAACCCGGCCTGGATCAAGTAAGGCTCGATCACGTCCGAGAGAGTATCGAGCTCCTCGCTCACCGCGATGGCCAGGTTCTCGACCCCGACCGGACCTCCCGCGAACTTCTCTATGATGGCCGAGAGGAGCCTCCTGTCCATGGCGTCCAGGCCCTCGGCGTCCACCTCGAGGCAGTCCAATGCGTAGCGTGAGAGCTCGGCCGTGATGACGCCCTCGCCCTTGACCTGGGCGAAGTCGCGCACGCGGCGCAGCAGACGGTTGGCGATGCGCGGCGTTCCGCGCGAGCGCCGCGCGATCTCCGAGGCTCCCTGGGGATCGGCCTCTATCCGGAGAATGGCCGCGGATCTTCCCACTATCGCCTCGAGCTCTGCCTGGCCGTAAAAGCCGAGGTTGCCGATGATGCCGAAGCGGTCGCGCAAGGGGCCGGTCAGAAGCCCGGCCCGGGTCGTGGCCCCCACCAAGGTGAAGCGCGGCACGGCCAGCTTCAAGGTGGAGGCGGCCGGCCCCTTGCCCGTAGAGATGAAGAAGGTGTAGTCCTCCATCACCGGGTACAGGGACTCCTCGACCAGGGGATTCAAGCGGTGGATCTCGTCGATGAAGAAAATGTCGCCGTCCCCAAGATCGGTGAGCATCGCCGCCAAGTCGCCCACCCGCTCCAGAATCGGGCCGGAGGCGGTGCGCAGGTTCACTCCCATCTCTCGGGCGAGAATGTTGGCCAAGGTGGTCTTGCCCAAGCCGGGGGGAGAGTAGAAAAGGCAGTGGTCCAGCGGCTCGCCGCGCTTCTTGGCGGCCTCGAGGAATACCTTGAGATTCTCCTTGAGCTTGTCCTGGCCGACGAACTCCTCCAAGGTCCGGGGCCTCAAGGCCCGGTCGAAGGACTCCTCCTCGGCTTTGGCGGCGGGGCTCAGCACCGATTCGGTCATAATTTCTTGAGGGCCATGCGCAGGATTTCCTCGACGCAAAGGCCTTGCCCCGAGCTCTCCTCCGCGACGGCCTGAAGGACCGCGCGGGACTCGGAGGACTTATAGCCCAGGGCCGAGAGAGCGCCCAAGGCCTGGGACAGGGCCCCGGACGAGAGCCCCGCCCCGGGGTCCCGGAAGAATTTCTCGGAGCCGGAGATGGGCACCGCCTCCAGCTTGTCCTTGAGCGCGTCGATCAGACGTTCGGCGGTTTTTTTGGTGAACCCGAACACGCCGCAGAGCAGTCGGGAGTCCTTCTCCATGATGGCGCGGCGGAAATCCGGCAGGGACTTCGAGGCCTTCTCGAGGTATTCGAGAGCCTTCTTAGCCCCGGTAGAGGGAACGCAGTCCTTGAACGTCAGGAAGAGAGCTTTCTCCTGGGGCGTGAAGAATCCGTACATGGTCTCGCCGCCGCCGTACATGCCGAAGGAAGACACGACGTGAAGGAACACCGGGCACCCGCACTCCGGGAGCCGGGCCAGATCTGCGGGCGTGGCCAGGATTTCATAGCCCACGCCCCCGACCTCGAGGACGAGCGACTCTGAGCCCCTGGAGAGCAAGACCCCGCGCAGGCTGGCGATCACCGCCCGCCTCCGAAGCTGTCCAGGACCTTGAGACGGCGCATCCGGGAGCTCCGCCAATGGCAGACCGCGATGGCCGCAGCGTCGGCCACGTCATCGGGGCGCAGGATGTCGGCCAGCCCCAGGGATTTCTGAAGCGCTCTCTGCATCTGGGGCTTGCCCGCGCTGCCGCTGCCCGTGAGTGTTAGCTTGACCGTGCGCGGGTTGTACTCGGAGATGGGCCGTCTGGCCTCGGCTGCGGCCAATAGAATGACCCCGCGGGCCTGCAAGGTGCCGCGGATGGTGTGAGCCGCCTTCAAGAAGAACATTTCCTCGATGGCCACGGAGTCGGGCTGATGCTCGCGAAAAACCAAGCTCAAGGAGCGGTGGATATCTCTCAAGCGCTCTGGAAGCTCCCGGTGGGCGGGTGTCGTGATGAGGCCGCAGGCCCCGAGCTTCAGGGCGCCGGAACAATCCGCATTGAGCAAAGCCCAGCCCGTTTCGGACACTCCGGGATCGATTCCCAGAATCGAACCGTTCACGAGCTTAGTTTAGCTAAAATCGAGTCGGGAATGTCGAAGTTGGCGTAGACGTTCTTGACGTCGTCATGCTCCTCCAAGGCCTCCATCAGCTTGAGGACCTTGGGGGCCGCGGCCTCGTCCAGTGACACTGTATTTTCGGGCTTCATGACAGCCTCGGCCGAGGCCGCCGGGATCTTGAGGGCCTCCAGGCCCTGCTTGACCTTCTCCAAATCCTTGGGCTCGCAGTAAATCTGGTAGGCTTCGGGCAAATCCGTGGCGATGTCCTGAGCCCCTAGGTCGAGGGCCTGGCCCAGGAAGGCATCCTCGTCCTTGACCGCGGCCTTGGGAACAGACACGAGCCCGATGGCCTTGAACATCCAGCCCACGCAGCCGGCTTCGCCGAGATTGCCGCCGCCCTTGGTGAAAATCGTGCGAATTTCGCCCAGAGTGCGGTTGCGGTTGTCCGTGGTCACCTCCACCAGAATGGCCACGCCCGAGGGGCCGTAGCCCTCGTAGGTCAGCTCCTCGTAGGATATCCCTGGAATTTCGCCGGTGCCGCGCATGATGGCGCGCTTGACGTTCTCGGCGGGCATGTTCGCGGCCCTGGCGTCGTCGACGGCGCGACGCAGGCGCGGGTTGGCGTCGGCGTCACCGCCCGAGAGCCTGGCCGCGATCGTGATTTCCCTCACGATCTTGGTCCAAACCTTGCCTTTCTTGGCGTCGGTGATGGCTTTCTTATGCTTGATTCCGGCCCAGTGAGAATGACCGCCCATAAAATATCCCCCTTCGCGGCTGCGCGCCCGGCTTGCGCCATGGGCCCGCCAGGAATCGAACCCGGATCCCGTGGTTCGAAGCCACGTACTCTATCCATTGAGCTACGGGCCCAAGGTCCTATTTTACCAAAGAAAAACAAGCGTAATCCTCGAAATCTTTTCTTAACCGGCCCGAAACATTTCCGAAAACGCTACCCGTTATTCTTATAGCCACATGCGACTCGCTTGGTCCGCCGCACTGGCCATGAGCCTGATTCCCACGCAGGCCCAGGCCGTCAAGCCCTCCCCAGATGGCAGACGCGAGGCCCGCCGATTCGGCCTGGACCAGTTGGAGAGGCGCGTCCGTCGCGGCCCGGACAAGAAAACCCTCAAGGTCTTCCAGGAGTTCCGACGCCGGGAAGGGACGAACTGGGAACTGCGCTTCGATCCCAGGACCGGAAAGCCCGCTGCTCTCACGGGCGGAAAAGCCAGGGTCCGCAGCCTCGGGCCGGCCGGCTTGGCGGCGGGCCGCGCCCCGCGTCCCGAGCAGGCAGCGGGGCTGTTCCTCGCCGAGACCAAGGACCTCCTGGGAATAGATCCGGGCTCCCTTCTGGTCGAGAAAAAGAGCTCCTCTGACGGGCATTCCCATCTTCTCTACCGCCAAACCTACCGAGGACTCCCGGTGGAATTCGCCCGAGTAAAGGTGCACTTGGGCCCCGGCGGCTCCGTGCTCGGCGTCAACTCGAGGTTCGAGCCGGACCTTTCTCTCGACACAGAGCCATCGCTCAACGCCCGCCAGGCCGCGCAGGCCGTGGAGCGCGACCTGGGCCTGCCGCCGCGCTCCGAAGGCTCGCTCGTCATCTTCCCCAATGAAAGGTCCGGGCGCAGCCATTTGGCGTGGAAGTTCAGCGTGAGCGGCCGCGGCGGGCTCTGGCGCTACTACGTGGACGCCCATACCGGGGAGATCCTATTCCGCTACAACGACCTCAGATTCCAGGCGCCCCCCGTCTGCACCACCTCCGGAACCGTGCGCGGACTCGTCTATGACATAGACCCGGTGACCACTCCCACCCCCGTCGCCCGCCCTTTCCTGCATCAAAAGGTCTATGTCGCCAGCGGCTCGAGCTACGCCCTGACCGGAGGCGACCCCATCTACGGCCAGGGATTTTTCTGCAGCGCCACCGCGGGCAAGGTCTTCTCCCAGCTCCAGGGCCCCTTCGTCAACGTCTCCAACGCCAGGGGCCCGAGCGCGCACTTCGACAACGGCAGCGGGGTCTGGAGTACCGTGGCGACGTCCGCCTCCTCGCCCCACCCGTACTCCAACAGCGCCACCCACCTTTCCACGATCGACATAAGCGCGCTGGCCCCGACGGCGGTCAAATTCCTTCCGATATTCTCGAGCTTTAACGTGGGGGCCATCAGCTCGGGGGAATTCGGCGAGGCCCTCGACATCGCCGACGACGACGAGGTCCACATCCTGGACTCCGCTGGCAACCCCGTGGCCGCCTATCTGGGCAGCCTGGGCTCGTTTAAGGGCGCGGCGGTCCCCGGCCAGACCATGACCCTGCGGCTCAAGAGCAACTCATCGGGGCAGAACACGGGCTACGACGTGAGCCTCTCGAGCTGGCTGGCCTTAACCGCCCCGGCCGTGATCAACCCCGCTGGCTCCTCCTTCACCTGGAGCCCCGCGGAGCACGCCTATGAGGCGATGAGGAGCGAGCTCAGCCTCTTCTACCACTTGAACCTCATGCACGACTACTTCATGGCCGATGTCAACAAATCAAGCGCGGCCTACCTCGGCGCCCCGGTCGCGGCCATGGCCTTGGCCGGGCCGAACCTCGTCAACGCCTTCTACAACCCGGAGCACGACGATCTCTATTTCGGCGACGTTTCAGCGGCCCAGCCATCCGACGCCTTCACCGACGACGCCACGGTCGTACACCATGAATACACCCATTACGTGGTCGAGAAGATATGGCCCATCCAGAACTTCGGCCAGGCCGGAGCCATCTCCGAGGGCGTGGCCGACTATTTCTCGGCAAGCTCCCTCAACACGAGCGCGATCGGAACCTTCGTGGTCACCACCTTGGGTGGAAACGGCCCCCTGCGCGAGCTCGACTGCCCGACCAACACCGCCTGCCGCGTGCTCAGCAACACGAACTGGAGCGGGGAAATCCACGACGACAGCCTTTTTCTCAGCCAAACCCTCTGGGACATCCGCAAGGATCGGGTGACGGCCCTGGGAGCCGCGGTCGGGCGCTCCTGCGCCGACGGCTTGGCCTTCCAGGCGCTTCTCTTCTTTCCGGAGAGCTTCCAGGAGTTCTTGGACGCCATGCGCCGTGCCGACAGCCTGGGTCTGGTCTCGGCCTGCGGTGGAGCGGGGACGGCCCAAACCGTCATCAACAGCAAATTCGCCTCCCACGGCCTCACTTCGGTCGCGGGCGTGAGCGACTCCTTCGACACCGCCAGCGCCCGAAACGACGGCTTCGAGACGGCCGTGGACGTGGCCACCCGACCCATCGTTAGCGCGAGCATCTATCCCGCGGGAGACCTTGACTTCTACACCTTCGGGGCCGGAGCCGGGCGCATCACCGCCACCATGGACCTGCCCGCCGACGGCTCCTTCTATAAGGGCTACGCCCTGACCCTGTACGACTTGAACCACCGTGCCGTGGCTACGGCCGCACCCGCCTTCGACGGCATCAACACGGATTCCGGCTTCTGCACCCCCGCCGACTGCACCACTACTCAGTCGCAGGTTCGCCTCACCTACGACAACGGCTCGGCCGGGCAATTCTACCTCCAGGTAGCCGGCGGTGAAACCGTGGGCGGAGGCTCCAACAGCGGAGTCAACTCCACCGCCCCCTACACTTTGCGCTTGAGCGTCCCCAGCGCCGGGGCGCTCTCGGCAAGCCTAGTAAGCGCCTCCTTCGACAACGACCGCTTGAGCTTCTCGGTGCGCGTCACGACCTTCCCGCGCACGCAGGATTATAATTTCGCCTACGCCCAACTGCGCGACCACGCCCAGAACGCCCTTCCCGGCACCCTCTCCCACGTCCCGGCCCAGGCCGGGGATTACCTGCTATTTCTCTCTTCCAACAACGCCTTGGGCAACATCACCGGACAGCTTCAGCTCGCCTCCGGCTTCGCCGCTCGATTTCCGGCCGTGGGCACGATCCATCTCGAGGTCTTCGCCTACAACGTGGCAGGCAGTACCGTCTCCCTGGGGCTTTCCCAGGCGCTCAACTTGACCACCAACCAAAGCGCGCTCACCGCCTGGAACAATGTCTTCAATCCGGCGCGGGGGGAAAAGACCACGATCAAATACGAGGTCCAAAGCCCCGGGAAAGTGACCCTCAGGCTCTACACCTTGGGGGGGACACTCGTCTCGACCCTATTCGACGGCGAGGTCCCGGCCGGGAAGGGTTCGGTGGACTGGAACGGCACCAATTACAGCGGAACGGTCGTGGCCAGCGGCATCTATCTACTGCGCATGACGGGCCCCGGATTTTCCAAGACTCAAAAGGTGGCGGTCGTCAAATAGGCATGCCCCTCTGGATATCGGCCCTTATCCTTCTCACGGCCCGGCCGGCGAGTGCCGCGGAAAACCCCGGCGTCACCGCCGCCCCGGTCCTCTCCATTCCCATGGGCAGCCGCGCCCTGGGGATGGGCGGGGCCTTCACCGCTGTGGCCAGCGACGTTAGCGCCCTCCACTACAACCCCGCGGGCTTAAGCCGCCTGAACGCCCATGAGCTTGCCGCGACCTTCATCTCGGGCCTAGCCGGCAACAACATCCAGCATTTCGCCTACGGGGGGCCGCTGCCTTTCTCGGGAATATCGGGAAGCGGCTATGCCGGCTGGGGTGCGAGCCTCCTCTTCTCCCAAAGCGGCAGCATCGAGATCAACCGCACCAATTCGAACGGTTCGTTCTTGAGCTCGGAGACACGCAGCGCGGGCTCGGACCTGGTGGCCACGCTAGGCTACGCGGAAAGGGCGGGCACGACCTCGCTCGACTCCAAGGATGCGCACTATGGAATCAACCATTACCTGGGAGCCTCCGGCAAATTCATACGCTCGACCTTGGTCGAGCAGTACCATGCCAGCGCCATGAGCGCGGACGCCGGGTATTTGGCCCACTCCCCGGAGGCGGGGGCCTCGTTCGGTCTCTCTGTCCTCAACCTAGGGGGCCAGCTCAAGTACATTGAGCTCGCCGACCCCCTGCCCACGACCTTGCGCTCCGGCGTGGCCCTGCAGCAGAGCTACGCGGGCTCTCACGGCGTGACCTGGGCCGCCGACAGCGAGTACCTGACGCATGAGAGACAGTGGCGGGCCGACGCGGGCGTTGAGTATATCTGGCTAAAAACCTACGCCGCGAGGCTGGGGTATCAGTTCCTGCGCGACAACGGGGGGCTCACCATGGGGCTGGGCCTGCGTTGGCGGGGAAGGATTTTCGTGGATTACGCTTGGAGCATGGGCGGCGACCTCGGAGGCACGCACCGCTTCACCTTCACCTACCGCTTCGGCGCGGCGGCGCCAGTGCAGAGAAGCAAGCCGCGCCGCCAGCGCGTCTGGCAACCAGCCCGCCCCCGCCTCCAGGAGCTAGACGACAAGGTGCCTGAGCCGCTCGACTCCCCGCCCGCCCCCAGGCCAGCTCCGAGGGAGCAGTCGTTGGGAATCCCGGGGTGGATATACTAACGCGGGTTATCCACAAAAACTTTCCAGGAAGTTTTTGTGGATAACTCAGGCTTGGGGCTACGGGGTCAGCGCTCGGCGCGCTTGCGGCTGCTGTAGGCGAGGATCTTCTTCCTCAAGCGGATGCTCTTGGGGGTGACCTCGACGAGCTCGCTCGTGTCGATGAACTCGATGGCCTGCTCCAAAGTGAGGACGAGGGGGGGAGTCAGATCTATGGCCTCGTCGCTGGCCTTGCTCCTCATGTTGGTCAAGGCCTTGGCCTTGCAGGGGTTGACCACCAAGTCGTTCTCTCTGCTGTTGATGCCGACAATCATGCCCTCGTAAACGTCCACGCCGGGGCCCACGAAGAAGCGGCTGCGCTCCTGAAGGTTGCAGAGAGCGTAGCCTGTGGTTCGGCCCTTCTCCATAGCGATGAGAACCCCGCTGGCGCGCTGGATCGGGTCAGGGCCCTTGGGCGCGTAGCCGTGGAAGGAGTGGTGCATAAGCCCCATGCCTCGGGTAAGAGTGAGAAGCTCGGACTTGAATCCCATGAGCCCCCGAGAAGCCACCAGGTACTCCAGGCGCAGGCGCTCCGCACCTTCGGGGATCATATTGAGCATCTGGGCGTTGCGTTTGCCCAAGGCCTCGATTACGGCCCCTTGGTATTCGGCGGGTATGTCCACCACCAGATGCTCAAAAGGCTCGGTCCACTGCCCGCCGTCCTCCTTGAATATGACCTCTGGGCGCGAGACAGCGAGTTCATAGCCCTCTCGACGCATGGTCTCGATGAGAATGGCCAAATGGAGCTCTCCCCGACCTGAGACCTTGAAGTGGCCTTCGCCCTCAAGAGCCTCTATGCGCAGTCCGACGTTGACCTGCTGTTCCTTCAAAAGCCTTTCCTTAATATGGCGGCTGGTGACGAACTTGCCCTCCAAGCCCGCGAAGGGGCTGTTGTTTACCATGAACTCCATGGACAGGGTGGGCTCATCGATCTCGAGGGGGGGCAGGGCCTGGGGATTCTCGGGCGAGGTCACGGTGTCTCCGACGTTGATGTCCTCAAAGCCCGCCACGGCCACGATGTCGCCGCTGCGAGCCGAACTCACGTCCTTGCGGGAGAGCCCGAAATACTGCTGAAGCATGGTCACGCGGCCATTAAACACCTCCCCAGAGGGCTTGACCAGAACCGCCGAATCAGCCTTGGCGATCGTCCCGCTCAAGAGCCGGCCGATCCCGATTCGGCCCAGGTAATTGCTGTAGTCGAGCATGGTGACCAGCATCTGCAAGGGTCGGTCGGGATGGACCAAAGGCGCTGAGACATGCTCGAGGATGGTGTCCAGGAGCGGGGTCAGATCGGCGCCCGGCTGGGGAATGTGGCTGGCCCAGCCCTCACGGCCCACCGCGTAGATCACGGGGAAATCAAGCTGGGGGTCGGTGGCGCCCAGGTCCATGAACAGCTCGAAAATCTTTTCCAAGACCTCCTGGGAGCGGGCCTGGGGCTTGTCCATCTTATTGATGACCACGATGGGGCGAAGGCCCAGAGCCAAGGTCTTGCGCAGGACAAAGCGCGTCTGGGGCATGGGCCCCTCGGCCGCGTCCACCAGAAGAAGAGCCCCGTCCACCATCTTGAGTATGCGCTCCACCTCCGAGCCGAAATCCGCGTGGCCAGGGGTGTCCACGATATTGATGGTCACCCCCTTGTATGGGACCGATGTGTTCTTGGCCAGGATAGTAATGCCGCGCTCGCGCTCGAGCTCGTTTGAGTCGAGCACCTGCTCCTGGGCCTGGTCGGCCTTCACCGTGAAGGTTCCGGTGGCCTTCAACAGGGCGTCCACCAAGGTGGTTTTGCCATGGTCCACATGCGCGATGATGGCGACGTTGCGGATGTCCTGGCGTCTGTCTTCCATGAATTATTCGGCTCCTTGAATGGGTCGGCTCATCCGCATATCGGCGCTCTTCAGGGTTCCGAGGGGGATCAAGGTATGGAACCCTTGGTCGGGATTCCCCAAGACCAGGTAGAGCCAGTTTATGTCCAGCACCGTCCCGCGCTCGGAGTTGACCTTGATCTCCTCGCCCTTGCGTATCCTTAGGGTGCGACGAATCCAAAAAGCCTCGGCCAAATTGGTCAAGGCGTCTCCCGATATAAAGGAGAGCAGGCTTGCAGCGCCCAAGGTAGCACCCATCACCTGATACCAGCCCAAGTCGAAGAAGCGCAGCACCGCGACCCCGGCCGCGGCGTACGGCAGTATCTCGGCGAAGAGCTTCACGAGCAAGGCCTTTTCCCGCGCCCAGCCGAGGTTGCCCGCCAGGCGGCTGACCAGGCCCCGGGCCCAGGGCTGGGCGGCTTGGGCCGCGAGCAAGGCGAAGTCAGCGCCCAAGGATTGGGCCAGGGCCGCCCAGGCGAAGGGAAGGGCCCAGAAGTTCAGCGCCGCGGCCGAGGCCAGGCTCAGGCCAGACCAGGCGAAAGTCCAGCCCAAAGCGGCGCCGCGAGAGTCCCACGCGGCGCGTAAGGCCTTGGCCGCGGACTGCCTGAGAGCCGGCGCCTTGAAGTCGAGGGGGAGAGAGGGGGGCGTGTAGGAGCGCAGCACGGTGAGCGCTTGGCCGGCGAGCTTGGCGTAGGGAATGGGAGCCCAGTCGAGCTTGCCCTTAAAATCGGACTTATACCTCAGCACGAATCGGTTTCCCTTATCGTCGCTCTCCCGGCCTAGCGGGTCCACCGAACCAAAGGACACGACCTCGTAGCCCTCTTCGACTAGCGCGGGCGCCTCCTTGAGCATCCTCCCGGCCTCCCTGAACAGAGGGATCTCGATCGACAGGTCCGCGAGCTTGAGCAGGACGTCCCCGCTCTTGACCATCTCATCAGGCCTGAAAGGCTTGACCTTCAAGAGCACCACGGCCTGCACGGTGTTGCTGATGATTTGCTTGAAGGCAAAGGAGGCGAACACGCTGAAGGTTCCCAGCACCGCCAAGGGGGAGGCTCCGGCCATGAGCAAAGCGTAGCTCAGACCCGCGTTCCAGATGACGAAGCTCACGGTCCGGCGGGCCGCGGCCAGGCGCACCTCTGGCCAGGCATGGGCCTTGGCCCAGCGCTCCAAGCCCGCCTTGGCCAGCAGATAAAGTCCCCAGGTCCCGGCCGCGATGCCCCCGCCGATGAGGAAGGGCTGCGCCTGGACGGGAAGAATCCCCAGGGCCCCGGCTCCCAGCCGCGAGGGCCGTCTCTTGGCGGGCGCAGGGGCCCGCAGCCGGAAGGCCCGCGCCAGCCCGGGCCGCGCCGACGGCATGGGCCGGGAGAGAACCTGGAGATGAGCCGCCCTCCACGCGTTAGAGCCAGTCCATAAAACCTCGAGGCCGCCCCTCGCGGCCAGAGCGTCGCGGCGCAGAAACGAGGCCCGGCCCATCCCCAGCGGCGCCCAGGCCGCCCTCAAGCCGGCCAAGCGGGAAAGACGCAGGGGCTTGGCGGCGGGCATCGGCCGGATTAAGGAGAGGATTTTGTGAAGCGGGGGGCGCTGGGAGATCTGCGCCAGAGCCGGGGCGGGGCTTGCGCAAAATAAGAGGCAAAAGGAGAGGAGAACCCGCAGGCCCTTCGTTGGATTTTTCACAAATTTATTATATATACTGGGTGGATGCTCTAAAAATAAAGAAAGCCACCTTCGGGATGCGGTACATGCTGTGGGGTGGTGGCTTTCCGAAAGATAGTCTACAAAATTAGCGCTTCCTGGACAATTAAAAAGTGCCGACCCACTACCGAAAGCTCCGCCGAGCCCTGGCCCGGCGGCTGCCCGATGGCCTCATTTGCCTTTCCGGCGGAGCGCCGCTCCCCCGCAACCACGATGTCGAGTTCGTGTTCCGCCAAGGATCCGATTTCCTCTATTTGACGGGCGTGGAGGAGGCCAACTGCCACCTCGTCATCGACCCCAAGTCAGGGCGGGAGATACTGTTCATGCCGCGCATCGACAGCCATCACAGGGTTTGGCTCGGGCATGTCCCCGGGGCCGAGGAGGCCCGCTCCTTGTTCCAAGTGGGAGAGACCTTATACAACGACCAGCTTCCCGGCGAGCTCAAGAAACTCAAGGCGCGCCACCGCAGGGCCTACGCCAACCCCTCCTTCCACCGCAAATTCCGCAAGAGCCTCGGCTTGCCCAACAAGCCAGCGGCCCTGCGCGACGCATTGGACGAGCTGCGGGCCTGCAAGAGCGCACCGGAAATCGAGCTCATGAAAAGGGCGAACCTCGTGAGCGGACGGGCCCACGCCGAGGCCATGCGCCAGACCCGAGCCGGGCAGTACGAGTACCAAGTGCAAGCGGTTTTCGAGGCGGCATGCCTGAGGGAGGGCCTGCGCCACCTGGCCTACCCCAGCATAGTGGCCGCCGGAGCCAACTCCGCGGTTTTGCATTACCATCGCAACAACACCCGGCTCAAGGAAGGGGATCTGCTCCTGCTAGATGGAGGAGCCGAGTGCGCGGGCTACGGCGCCGACATCACCCGGACTTTCCCGGCAAGCGGGCGCTTCACCCAGCGCCAGAAAGACATTTATTCCATCGTCCTTGAGACTCAGAATGCCTGCATCGAGAAGGCCCGTCCCGGCGTGGTTTCGGCAGATCTCCACGTGTTCTCCATGGCTCGCATCGCGGAAGGCTTAAAGTCTTTGGGGCTTCTCCGGGGAGAGGTCTCGGGACTCATCGAGAGCGGAGCCGTGCGCCTCTTCTACCCCCACGGGCTGACTCACATGCTCGGGCTCGACGTCCATGACGTCACGGGGGGCAAAAAGCGCCGAATGGCCAACCCCACCAAGGTTCCGGTGCGCTTCGTGGCCCGGCTCGAGCCCGGCTTTGTCATCACCATGGAACCGGGAATTTACTTCATCGAGGCCCTGCTCCGCGATCCGGAGCTGCGCCTCAAGCATAAAAACTCGGTAGACTTCGAAAAGGCCGATAGCTTCCTTAATTTCGGCGGCGTGCGCATCGAGGACGACATCGTGATCCAAGAAGAGGGTCCTCCCCTCAATCTGACCGGCGTGGCCAAGGAGATCGCCGATGTGGAAGAAATCTGCCGCCGCTAGCTTAACGGCTGCCGTTTGCCTTTCCCTGCCTTGCCTGGCCCTGGATTTGGGCGACACGGTGAACTTCGGTGGCGGGGCTCGTGTCCCGCTCGGCAAAAGCCTCGGCCCCTCAGTTCCGGGGAAGGTAATCTACGAAACCCCAGAAAGCGATCCGATCCCTCGGCCATGGAACACCGTTTTATTCCATGGAATTTGCTCCGAGCCCGCGCCGACGTTCGAGGTCTCCCGGCGCGCCGAAGGAATCTGGTCTGCATGGGTCAAAGCCGACCTCAGGCGCTTCCCGGACGGCCGCTTCTGGGCCAAGGCCCCTATGCAACTGGGGCCGGGCCCCCTACGTATCCGCGCAGTCGGCCAAGGACAGTCCTTCGAACGCCTTGAGATTTTCGGCGTCGAGGTCTTCATCGCCGGGACGGAGCCGCCCGCGGGGCCGGGCAAGAAGCTTTCCCGGCCTGCTCGGCGGCGCGCCGTGAGGCCCCGCATTTATTTGCGCTCGGAATGGGGCGCGCGCGCGCCCTCGGGCGCGTACGAGCCGCATGTTCCCTGGCGCATCACTTTGCACCATACCGCCGGCATCCAAACCCGCGCCGAGGAGGACACCTTCAGGGAAGCGCGCTTCATCCAGGATTTCCACCAGTTCGGGCGGGGCTGGAAAGACATCGGCTATCACTTCTTGATAGATTCCGAGGGCCGCATCCTCCAGGGACGGCCCCAGGACGCCATCGGCGCCCATGTGGAGGACGACAATCTGGGAAACATCGGAATCGCCCTGCTCGGGACCTACCACGCTCCAAAAAATGACGCGGTCTCTCCCGCCCAGCTCAAGGCCATCCTGGACCTGGCCCGCTATCTTCTGGACATCAACCGCCGCATCGAGCCCGCCAATCTCCTCGGCCACCGGGATTACCTCGCCACGGATTGCCCCGGCGATAAAGCCTATCCCCTGCTCAAGAACATCCGCGAGAAGTTGAAATCCTCCGGCAAGAGGGGGGGGGCCTGGCGCCAACAAGCCCTGCCCGGACTGGCGGCCCCTCCCAAGGCCTGGAATTAAGGGGTCGCGTCATAATAATATGAGCCATTTGCCAGGGCGATGTTGGAGCGAGACGAGGATGGAGGAGCGAGCATACCCGCAGCGGTATGTGAGCGACGAGAGACGAAGTCGCAGCCCAATAGTGCCCTGGCCCCCATCGGGGGAGGCTCGTCTTTGGCCAACTTCATCGTTGCTCGTCGGTCACATAGCTACCGCTATGCTCCCTCCTCGCGCCTCGAACTTGCCTCAAATCCGAGCCTCCAAATGGCTCATATTATTATGACGCGACCCCTAAGTTAAGCCCAGGATCAAGAGCCCCAACAGGACTCTGTAGACCACATAGGGGCGCAGGCGCCAACGCGGCAGTTGATTGAGGAAGAATCCAATGCAGGCCCAGCCCATGAGCGCGGACACGCCCACCGACAAGAAAAATGGGCCGCTCATATCGCCGGCGGAGAAATGCCTCAGCTTGAAGACGCCGGCCCCGAAAATGATGGGAGCCGCCATCAGAAAGGAAAAGCGGGCCGCGGCCGCGGGGGTTAAGCCCAGGAACAGCCCGGCGGTCAAGGTCGCGCCCGAGCGGGAGACCCCCGGCACCACGGCCAGGGCTTGCGCCAGGCCCATGCCGACGGCTTGGCGCAGCGTCATCTCATTGAGAGAGCCTTTCTTGGCGCCCATGCGGTCGGCCCCTTCCATGAGAAGAGCGAAAAGGATCAAGGTCGAGGCCATGGCTTGGGGTCGGCGGAAGGCGACCTCTGCCTGAGCTTCGAGGAAGACTCCGGCCAAGGCCGCGGGAATCGAGGCCAATACCAGGAGGACGAAATTCCTCCTGGCCACGCCGCCATCCCTGGAGAAGACCCCGGAGGCCATGCAAACCCAATCGTGCCTGAAATATGCCATTAGTGCCGCCAAAGTCCCCATGTGCAGGGCCACGTCAAAGCTAAGACCCGGGTCGCGCCAACCGAGCAGCCAGGGCAGGAGGGCCAGGTGCGCCGAGCTAGACACTGGCAAAAATTCCGTCGCGCCCTGGAGCATTCCGTAGACCAAGGCTTGCCAGTAGCTCATTCTATCTGTCGGCCGTTTTAAAGGGATTGGAGCCGGCGGCGGGGCCGGACACCGGCGTTTCGGAGATCGTCGTGTAGTAGAAAACGGCTAGGCTCAAGGCCGTCAGAATCGCGAGCGTGGCCGCGTAAATCTTCCAGTAGTTGCGGCGACTCTCGGCCCGGGCCTCCGCCTTTTCCGAGGACGGAGCCAAGACCACCTCGGGCCTCGCCGCGGATTTCTTAAATCGCTCGGCGGCGTCGCCCGGCGCCGAGGAACCGAATTCCTCAAGCCGCTCAGGAGGTGCTTCCGGCTTGATGGGCTGCACCGCGGCAGGCGGCTTAACCGGAGGAGGCTCCCCCGCCTTCCTCTTATTCTCGAAATCCCAGCTGCAGGAGGGGCAATGAGCCGCCTCCTCGTCCACCTGCGCCGCGCAATGAGGGCACCTGACGATCATATGATTATGAGCCCCAAGAGGGGCCAAAGCCACAGCCATACAAAGGTAATAATTTTTTGAACCCCTGTGAAGGCGCAAAACATCGCCCAAAGAGCCCGCGGGGCATCAAGCCATATCGCCCATCCAGAGGCCTCCGCGGGCCTGTTCCTTCGCACGACTCGGACGGCCCCGTAGCCTCCCCGAGACAACGCGTCTAAAAGCATGCGGCGCCGCTCGTCCGCCGAAGCCGCGCGCCAACCCGGAAGGCGCATCAGGTTCCAAACGCAGGCGGCCCGCCCATAGCCGTGAATGTCGGTCGCGCCCGCCGCGAATACGTTGAAGCGGCGGCACAGCTCCAAAACGCGTCCTCGCTCGCTCTCGGGAAACTCCAGGCCCTTGGGCGTAGCGTTGACGATCTCGAAGCCCGAAAGCCCCCAGGAGGGCATCTCCGCCAAGGCCTCTCCCCAGGGGTATTTCCAATATTCAGGCAGGCTCATGATCGTGACCCAGCCCTGGCGCTTGGCCTCGCCTAAAAGCCTGCGCACCCCGTCGACGCCGCCGCCGTAGAGGGCGGGATCCACCGCGGAACGCGGCCCCAGCAGCACAATGTGGGATTGGAAGAGGCTCAACTCCTCGCCCCGCAGGCTCAAGTGCGATTTGGAGGGTCGGGGATCCTTGGACTGGTCCCAAATGTTGTGGTCCGTGATGAATGAGGCGTCAAAGCCCGCGGCCTCGTGCCACGAGGCGTTTTTCTCGGGAGTGAAGGATTTGAGACCGTCCCACGAGATCGAGCTGTGGGAGTGGAAATCAACCGCCACCAAAGAGGGGTCGTCCAAGACCAGGCGAGCGGGAGTCCGCGGGAAGAATATCACGCCCGATAGGAAAAGAGCCACCAAGGCGAAGTAAATGAAAAATGATTTGAAAACTTCTCGCGCCGCGAACCACTCGCGCCTTCCGTGCCCCAGGACGAAGAACCGCCAAGGGCCGTAGAGAAACAAGAAAAACATCAGAAGTGCTATATGCTGGCGCAGGTTGTTGCAGGTGATGAGGTCAGCCCAGCCGGCCAAGGGAGTCAGGAACAGATGAGAAAGGGGAAACTCGAGATGCGCCCACGGCGCGGACCCGCCGGTCGCGGCATCGACAAGGGCCGGCCGCGGATGGAAATGGGCGGCGCCCAGGGCCAAGGAACCCGCCAATGGCGGAAGATATCTCCGGCTAAGCCGACCCAAGAGAGGCGAGGCGCTCCTCGAACTTCTGGCGCGCGGAGGCCCCTTCCTCCTTGAGCAGGAAATACTTGCTCGCCTTGTGAGACATCAGGATCAGGAAGCGGGCCGGAATCCCTGCCCGACGGTAAGCGGCAAGCTTATGGTGGCCGTCCAGAACGAAGCCCGCCATGAAGGAGTGGAGATTCTTGTTCTGGCCGCGCTTGACCGCCTCGGGGATGCCGCGCTGGTACATCCCCAAGAGAAGGATGCGAGGGCGGTCCCCATTGGCGATCATGGACTGATAAAGCTTCACATACTCTTCCTTAAGAGAGGCGCGGGGAACCAAGGGAATCACGAAATCGAACTCCTTCTCCATGATGCTGGCCTCGGGATGGCGGAAAATCCTGGGGCGCTGGGACTCATAGTGCTCCCATCCGGAGAGCAGGCCCTCCTCCTTGGGGTCTGCGATGTCCCAAAGCTCCATGAATTCACTGTTGAAGAAATAGGAGCTCTCGTCATCGCCGTCGTAGGGACCGGCGAGGTTGATGGTCGTTTCAAGAATGGAGTACTCTCCCTTCTCTAAAAGCTCTAGCAGGGGGGAGAGCTCCTGGACCATGGCCTCATCGAGGGGCCGCGGCATCTGAATGGTCTTGGGAAGGTTGGCCACCTTCTTCTGCGCAGGCAGGCGAGGCTCATGCAGGCATTTAAACCAGAAATGGCAGGTATCGCAATCGTTGCCTATCTCGAATTTTCTCGAGCCGTTGATCTCGAGATAGATGGAGTTGGCCTCTCCATGCTTCTTCTCGACGGCGACCTTGAAAAATCCCTTGCCTTGGCTGAGCTTGACTTTCATCAAGCCATCGGCGATGGTGGCGATCTCAAGCTTCTGGGTGGCGGCCTCTGATTTCACGGAGCCCTCCGTTCGCCCTGCTCCCTGATAATTTATTTTAGTCATTTCCTCTCCTAGTCGCAAGGGTTGTCGTCCTCAAGCGCTATGAGGATAGGGACAAAGACCGATTCTGTCAAGACCTTGACAGCGACAAGCTCCCATGTTATAAAGGGAGTTGGGAATTCCAATATCCTGCCGGAGATTTTATCGCTGAAAAGCGGCCGAGATAACCAGTCAAGGAGGCAAGAAAAATGTCGAGAGAGGAGATTAAGACCCACATGGCCTATTTTGTTTTAGGAACCATTGCTGGCGCGGCGGCGGGGGTTCTTTTCGCTCCCAAGGCCGGGAAGGAGACCCGACAAGAGCTGGGAGAATGGATCAAGAACAAGAGGGAGAAAAGCTCGGAGTTTATGAGCAAGCTTAAAGAGGAGCTGCCGACCAAAAGGGATCAGGTGGCCGCCGCCCTGCGCGCGGGCAAGAAAGCTTATTACGAGGCCAGCGGGGACAGGAGACAGCCCGAGAATGAATCCTTAACCGCTTGACTCAAACGGCAGTTTGACGGCGAAAGGCCCGCCGAAGGCGGGCCTTTCCTCCATTATAGACGGCTTCACTGGAACTTAAACAGGGTAGGAAGCGAGGCCCCCGCGGAAACCGCGCACTGGATGCCTTCCTGGAGGGTGAGCGGGGTGGAGAACACCTGGCTTTCTGGGACCAAGACGATGTCGCCGATGTACATGTGATTGGTGGGGACATAGACGCAGACGAAATTACGCGATTCCCCGCCACGCTCGATTTCCAGATCGCGCGTCACGAACCCCAACGAATAAACAGCTGGCCGCGGGTATTCAACCAGGACCACACGCCTGAACGCGTTTTTGTTCGCTGGGGAAAACACCTCTGTCATCTGCTTGATGGTGCTGTAGACCCAATTGAACCCGGGGATCTTGAGGAGAAGCTCCTCGAAATACTCCAGGAGGTGCTGGCCCATGATGTTATTGGCCAGAGCCCCCAGCCCCAGCACTATGAGGAGGGCGACCACGAGGCCAATCCCAGGCAGGTTCCTGCCGAACAGCCCCGCTACGGGGGCCAGGAACTTGTCCACCGTGGAAACAAACCAAGCCAGAATCATGAAGGTCAGGCTGAACGGCCCCACCACGAATATGCCGCTGAGCAACGTGCGTTTAAAGCGCTTGGTGAGGGAAGCCTCCTTGCTCACTCTGCGGCCCCTGGTCGGCGCAGGCTTTTCAAGTCCTCCGCGAAAGCCATGGCTCCGCGCCCCAAGGACTCCCCGCCGTCCACCACGATCACCTCTCCCTGTATGTAGCCGGCCATGGGGGAGACCAGAAAAAGCACGAGGTCGGAGACGTCCTTCTCACGGCCGAAGCGGTGCGCCGGAATCTTGTCCAAAAGCTTCTTGCGAACCCATTCCTGAGGCCAGAGGCGCTCGCGCGACTGCGGGGTGTCGATGTAGCCTGGGCAAACGGCGTTTACCCG
This sequence comes from Elusimicrobiota bacterium, assembly GCA_016218575.1. Classification (NCBI taxonomy): domain Bacteria; kingdom Pseudomonadati; phylum Elusimicrobiota; species Elusimicrobiota bacterium. The sequence continues at coordinate 51,779 of JACRDN010000005.1, read as the reverse complement.
CACGCCCCTGGCCGCCCACTCCACCCCCAGGCTGCGGGTGAGAGCCACCACCCCGGCCTTGGCGCTGGCCGAGGGGGCCAAACCTGGGGCGCCGAGCCAGGCGTAGGAGGCCACAAGATTTATGATGCTCCCCGAGCCTTGCTTGAGCATCCTCTTGCCGGCCTCCATGCTGCAATTGAAGGTCCCATTGAGGACGATGTCGATTACCTTGCGCCAGCGCACGCTGGTGAGCGCCTCGCTCGGACGGATGAAGTTGGCGGCGGCGCCATTGACGAGGATGTCCACCCCGCCCCATTGAGATTCAACGCGCGCAAAGAGGTCCTTGACCTGGCCTGGCTCGCTCACGTCCGCCGGACAGGCCATGGCCGAGAGGCCCTTGGCGCCAAGCTCCTGAGCCGCGGCTTCTAGCCTCGAGGCTTGGCGCCCGACCAAGGCCACCTTGCAGCCGTGGGCCGCAAGCTCCTCGGCTATCACCTTGCCTATGCCGGTACCGGCGCCGGTGACCACCGCGGCCCGGCCTTTGAGCAAGTCCTTGACGAACATCCCTCAGGCCTGCCAGCGCGGCCGGCGCTTCTCCACCATGGCCGCGATCCCTTCCCTGGCCTCGGCGGTTTCGACGATGCGCTCAAAATCTCGCAAGCTGTCCTGCCAGAGGGCGGCAAATCCGGGCGCCGACGGGCCCTGCAGGGCCTTCTTGACGGAAAGGTAGGCCGGCAGCGGGGCCGAGGCCAGGCGCCTGGCCTCGGAAAGGGCCTGCGCGTCAAGCGTCTCGCCCGGAGCCAGCGCGTCCACGAAATTCCCCTCGAGGGCCTGCTCCGCCCTCAAGGCCTTGCCCTTAAGCACCATCTCCTTGACCAGGAACGGGCTCGAGGATATCTCGCGCATGCGCTGGATGAGACAAGCGGTGGGAGAAAGCCCGAAACGAATCTCGGAGAGGGATATCTTGCCATGCTCCCGGCCCATCAAGCGAAAATCGCAGGCCATGGCCAATATCCAGCCGCCCAGGACGGCGCTGCCCGACAGAACGGCCAAGGTCGGCTTCGGAAATTCCAAGATTTGGCGGTAAGCCTCCAGAAGGCTCAGGAAGGGCTCGAAGCGGCGCCCTTCGGGCAGGGCCTTGATCTCCTGGGGATCGAGCCCCGTGGAGAAATAGCGCGGGTAGGCAGAGGCCAGGACCAGACAGCGCACGGAGGAGTCCTCCCGGGCTTGCGAGAGTTCTTCCCTCAGGGTTTCCAGCAGGGAGAGGGTCAGATTGTTGGAGGGGGGATTGGCCAGGCGCAATACTCGGACCTGCTCTTTCTGCTCCTTGATCAGCATGAGTTAGGGCTCGCAATGAAATAATATGCCCAACTGGCAGGCCCAGATTCGAGTTGATTTCGAGGCGCGAGAAGGGAGCAATGCCGCAGCGCATTGTGACCGGCGAGCAACGAAGAAATCGGCCGAAGATGGGCCTGCCCGAAGGGTCGGGGCACTTTTGGGCTGCGACTTCGTCTCTCGTCACTCACATACCGCTGCGGGTATGCTCGCTCCTCGATCCTCGTCTCGCTCCAAAATTGCCCCGGCCAGTTGGTCATATTATTTCATTGCGAGCCCTTAAGGCCGCGCCAAGCGCAAGCTACTTAACATCCTATCAAAAGCAGGCTCGAAAGTCTCGAAAAGCGCTTCCGGAGCGCTGTAGCTCAAGATGTAATAGCGCCCTTCGCCGGCGTCGAGATAGGCGGAGCGGCTTTGCCCTGACACCATCGTGAATCGCGCGGGAAGTCCGGCCGCCCGCCCCCGCTGGCCCTCTCGGGCCTTCTGCCAGCGCCTCTCCTTGGCCACGGCCGTGTCCAGGTCCAGGTACCCGTACTGTCCGATCTGCGCCCTGGAAATGGTCAGAACCACTTGCCTGCCCTGGGCCCCGGTGTCATGCTGGATGTAGAGGGTCGGCAGCTCGTCGTCCCAACCATCGGTCATGGACCAGCCCCGCGGATAATCGAACGAAAGCTCGGAAATCTGGTAGCGCTCGTACTTGAGGGCCTGCGCGGCATGCGCTCCAGCCCTCTTGGTTCGCGCCGGAAGCGGCGCGGCAACGCTAGGCTCCAAGGAAGGCCTGAGCTTTGGCGCGACGGGAAGGGACTTGAAAGAACCCATCTTAGGAAAATAGGGCTTCCCTGCGTCCGGCAGCTCCTCGTCAGGCACGCAGCGAAACGGCTCCAGGGGATCGTCAGTGACCATGCGCGTGCTGCCCCTTGGGCAATCCGCGCACCAGGCTCGGCCGGCCAGCGTTAAAAACGCGGCGGCCGCCGCAATCAGCCTCATTTGCCGCGCATTCCCGCTGCACGCGGTCGTTGCGTCGTCCACCGCGATCCTGGGGGAGGCTTTCTCCATGTCGAAATAGAGGATAAGGGGGGATTCCCCATAAATCAAGGCCTCCCGTGCGGCAGCAGTTGTATAATAAAATCATGAGAGTCGTGGTCGCGGGAGGGACGGGCTTTATCGGAACGGTCTTGTGCCGCAAGCTTCAAAGCCTCGGGCATGAGCCCATAGCGCTTTCGCGCAGCGCCCGGCCCTCATGCCCCTGGCCCGTGCTGTCCTGGAACCCAGCCGACCCCTCCGCGTGCCAAGCAGCGCTCGATGGCGCCCAAGCCGTGATCAACCTCTGCGGCGAGTCCATCGCCGAGGGCCGCTGGACGGCTCAAAGAAAGCGGGTTTTGGCCGAAAGCCGGCTCGTCCCGACCCGGACCCTGGTGCAAGCCTTGGCTCAAGCCCGCACCAGGCCCGCCGTGCTCATCAACGCCTCGGCCGTGGGCTATTACGGCGATTGCGGCGACCAGGAGTTGAGCGAGGACTCCCCGCCCGGCGGCGGCTTTTTGGCCGAGCTTTGCCGGCTCTGGGAAGAGGAAGCTCTCCAGGCCAAAATCCTCGGGGTCAGAGCGGTCACTCTGCGGCTCGGGGTGGTCCTCGGCCCCGGAGGGGGGGCCTTGGCCAAAATGCTCCCCATTTTCAAGCTGGGCCTCGGAGGCCCCCTAGGTTCGGGCCGGCAATGGATGTCATGGATTTCCCTGGACGACGCGGCGGGCCTAGCCGCGCATCTCCTGGACACGGAAGTCTCCGGCCCCGTCAATGCCGTCTCGCCCGAGCCGGTGGAAAACAAGGATTTCGCGCGGGCCTTGGGCCGCGCCTTGGGCCGCCCGGCCGTCCTGCCAGCGCCGGCCTTCGCCCTGCGCCTGGGCCTCGGGGAAATGTCCAGCGTCCTTCTCTCCAGCCAAAAAGTCCTCCCGGTCCAGGCCGTGAAGGCCCGCTACTCCTTCAAGCATCCCAATCTGGACTCCGTCCTGCGGCTGTTTTTGACCCCAAGAGCCTAATCTGGTAAAATACCCCTTAATTCCGGGCTAGCTCAATGGTGGAGCAGGCCGCTGTTAACGGCAAGGTTGTAGGTTCGAGTCCTACGCCCGGAGCCATCTTAAGTTGGGGAACCAACAGCCCTTTCGAGTTTTCGAAAGGGCTGTTTTTCATTGGGCTTTTCGCTTTGGTTCCCCTTTTGGTCCTGCGCGCCCCCGCAGTACCTCAGCGGAACCCTGAGGCTCCCGTTTATTCTCGAAGACGAGTCGCATGATCTCCGCGAAGACGGCTTGCCTTCGTTGCTGATCCGACATTGGGAATAGCTGGCCTTGATGCGGATCGGTCTCTTTCGCATCCATGAAGAAGTCATCGGCTGGAAACGGATCATTATCCGGCCCCGAGATGATCGTTTTCTTCGCAGGAAAGCTCCCATGTCCGCAACTCGTAGTTTTCAAAGCCGCTGGAGATGAAGGGATCTGACTCAGCGATTCGCCGAGCCTCCTCGCAGGAAGGTGCCTTTACGATCAACATGCCGCCGCCGTTATCTTGGAACGGACCGCACAGGACCAATTGTCCTTTCCGGTCTAGATCCCGCAAATGCTGGATATGTCCCGCAAGCAGGTCTCTGGTCATGGGTTTGCCCGTCTTGTTGAGGAGGATCACGTAACGTATCCATTTCGGGTCTGTCGCACTCATGCTATGCCTCCCTCAGCCTCAAAGGGCTAGACTTTATTGCCTTGGATTCTGCGTAGTTTGAAGTAAGCCGTTGCTCCCGGCGTTTTGGCAAACCGTTCCCATTCCTGGTAGGCCAGGTCTAATTGCGCCCTTGCAATCAGTTTCTCCTTAAGAATATCCTTCTCGGAAGCTTTGACCATTCCGCAACCACCCAAGGCATAGCCGTGGATTTCCTCCGTGCTCTCCAGCCTGAAGGTCAGCACATCAGATTTTACCTTATCCATGCCGGCCGCGACAAAAAGCCGCTCCAACCTGTCGCCGATACGTGGATTCCCTCCGCCCAGCTTTTGGAATTGGTAAAGGGCGTTCAAGGCTTTCATTGCATGCGGGAGGGCTGGCTCGGTAGAGGAACAGCACCCGACCTGGCATTCACAGGCTACAACCTCGCCGCCTTCCTTGGCAACTCGGAACATTTCTTTGATGACCTTAAGAGGTTCGGGAACATGCTCCAGAAGAAAACGGCAATAGACAAGATCGAAACTGCCAGAGGGAAACTCGAGGTGCTCAGCGTTTCCCAGATGGAACTCGACATTCGTAATAGCTTCCCGCTCAGCCAAAGACTTGGCCTTCCGTATCTGTTCTGGCTGGGTATCGATGCCAACTACGGCGCCGGGAGCGATCTTGGGTGCAATCTCTCGGGCTATGACACCGGTGCCGGAGCCCACTTCGAGGACGGTCATTCCAGTGCGAAGCGGAGGAAGAAACGAAGAGCCTCCTATTAGACGATGTTGAAGTTCTAGGCGATCCTGCTCATCGGACTTCGCACCATGGATATAGAATGTTTTGGGAGACATTTTCGCCCCTTCCCTACTTCCACCTCGCCCGGAGAGAGCGTTGGGTCGTCACTATTTCTCGCCGCAGGGTCTCCGCGTCGGGAAGATTCGTCAAGTACTTCGACGCGAAGACTCGCGTGAGGATGCCGCCCGTCGCGTATTTTACGATGGCGTCGTCCTTGTCGCTGCACAGGATGATGCCTACCGGCTCGGCTTCGCCGGAAATCATCAAATGCTCTTTTACAAAGTTGAGGTAAAGGTTCATCTGGCCCGCGTCGGCGTGAGTGAAGGCCCCCGTCTTGAGGTCAATCACGACAAGGCAGCGGAGCCCGCGATGATAGAGCATGTCCTGCCGCTGCGGCGAATGGCCGTGGGTCAATAGGTCATGCGGGCGTTTCGAGCGGACGGCACGGTCATAAAACTGCGTGCTGATCTGCCGGTCAAGCTGGCGGACGGACCATCCTCCGCGAATAGCCTCCACCTCACAGAAGGCGCGAGCCCGCGGATTGTCCACCGACATCAGCCGGACATACTGGGACCAGGAGAGTGGGAAGGCCACGGCGCTCGCAAACGGGGGTTGGATCGGCGCATGAACGGGCGCGAGAGCCTGAGGGGATTGCGCGAGCGACGTCTCGGGCTTCCCGCGCTTAAATTCGCCCGACACCATCGGGCATTTTGCCCGAGCCTCCGATTTGCCCGACGGTGTCGGGCAAATCTCCCAGCCCATGTAGAAGGAACGCATCTTCTGCAATCCCTGACGGGAGAAGCCTCGTCCATGCCGCGTGGTCAGGTCGGCTCCCAGACGAGCCAGAAGCTGCTTGCCATATTCTCGGCCCAGGCCTTGCCCCCCTGTTCGTATTCCACGATCCGGCGTCCGACATCCCAATAGGTTGTTGACGGACCGGGCGGCGCTCCGCCGAGCTTCCTCCAGGAGGCCGGAGATGTCCGACACCAGGCGGCCGTAGTCGTCTGTCTGCCGGGCAGCGCGGGATCGCAGCGCGAGCGTGCCGGCGGAAACCGGGACTATGACGCGGGATGCCGAGACTCCAGGGATTCCTTTGGCTCGTTTTTTCGTCATGGGACCAAGTCCAAAGTAGAGCTTACCAATTCCGAGTAAATCACAGGAACTGGTCGCACTCACCATTCAGCTTGAACGCCCTCGCGGGACTCAGGTCCCGTGTTTAGGGCTTTAGATAAAGCTTTACTAGCCAGCCCCCTCAATTATTCTCCGCCGCCTAAGTCGTAGGGAGTTCTCCGGTGACGTGCCGCCAAATGTACCACGTCCCAATCGAACGGTAAGGCTTCCAACGCGCGGCAACTCGCGCCACGCTCTTGGGATGGGGCAAGCCCTTGAAGCCATAGGCTTTTTGGATTCCCTTTTGCAGTCCCAGATCGTTGACAGGCAGCACATCCAGGCGGCCCAGCCTGAACATCAGAAACATCTCCACGGTCCATCGTCCAACGCCTCTGACCTGCGTTAAAGCCTCGATGATCTCGTCGTCCGTCTTCGCATGCAGTCGATCTACTTGAACGGTCTTCGTTTGGATCTTGAGCGCCAAATCCTTAACGTAGGATGCTTTCTGGCCTCCCAGGCCGATGCTCCTCAATTGGCTGTCAGGGATGTTCATCACATCTTCCGGGCTTGGGAAGCGTTTCTTGCCGAAAAGATCCTTGAATCGTCCGTAGACCGTCGCACCGGCCTTCATGCTCACCCGTTGATAGAGGATCGCTTCGACAAGGACCTGAAAATAACTCCACTTTTTTTGGGTCTGCCCGAGGCTGCAGGGGCCGACTTCATCGATGATCCGAGCAAGGATCGGATCAGAACGCTTTAGGCTCCTCGTCGCCTGGGCTAACATCACTTAGCCCTTGGCCGCGCCACGTTCCAGCTCGATTAGAAACTTCTTTTTGTCGAGACCGCCCCCATAGCCCGTCAGAGCACCGCTCTTACCGACAACGCGATGGCAAGGCACGATTATGGAGATGGGATTGCGCGAGTTGGCAAGGCCGACAGCGCGAGCCTTTTTTGCGCTGCCAAGACGTCTGGCTTGCTCTGCGTAGGAGATGGTCTCGCCGTAGGGAATGCCCGAAAGCTGCCGCCAAGCCTGTTTCTCAAACGGCGTTCCATCGATGACGAGGGGAATGTCGAACGACTTGCGCCGTCCGGAGAAATATTCGGCGAACTGCTCTCTGGCTTTCGCGATTACCGGATGTTTCCTGGACGATTTAAGCGCGCCAAAGATGCCTGCATAGTCTTGACGGTCATTATCCCACAGCGCTCCATGAAGACCGGCGTCGGATGCGATCAGCCACAAATTTCCGACGGGGCTATCCACCTTGTCCAAAACGCAGTCCCTGGGAAGCGATTTCATCATCGTCAACATGGAGCCCTATTCAGGGACGGTGCATATATTCGAGCCGCATTGATTCCATCCCTGCGGCTCTTTCCGATAGATATCGACGGAGCGCAGACGGATCGCCTTTTCACCACCCGAGGGGGCGATCGTCCAATATTTCGCCAGATAGAAAACAATCGCGACGTCGTCATGGACCTGGACATCGAGGTCCAGCATCTCATATCGCTTTCCCTCGAAGTTCTTAAGGGCTTGCTTTGCCGCCTCCATATACTCTTCGATGCCGCGCACCAGATGCTGGCTGCCCACTTGGAAGCCCTTCCAGTCAGAAGTGTGGCCTCGCCGGATCGCATCGAGGTCTTTGCGGATGAACGCATTGAACAGCCCGTCAATATGATGGACGATCTTCTCGCGATCCACGTTCTCCTTCGCTATAGCGTTTGCCATTTCATCTCCTTGAGTGAAGCGCCAAGGCAAATGATGCGAAATCGAGGGAAATGCAAACTTGCAAAATCTTGCTTTTTCGGAGCCGCCTAAAACTATTTCCGATACGCGGACGGCGGCTTGCCGAAATGCGCCCGAAACGAGTTTATGAACAGGCTTAAGCTCTCGAATCCGACGTCGTAGGCGATATCGGTGACGGGCAGGCTGGATTGGCGGAGGAGTCGCGCGGCCCTTTTCAGGCGCAGGTCCCGCAGATAGCTGTAAGGGCTATGTCCTGTCTGCTTTTTGAACATCCGGCTGAAATGAAAAGGGCTTAAGCCGACGCTTGAAGCTAAATCGTGCAGTTGGAGGCGATCCGCGAAGTGTTCCTCTATAAACTCCTTGGCCGCGCATACACTGTCTCGATGCCGCGTCCGTAGCGGCAGTTCGGGCCTGCGGCCTTCCCCCACAGACGTCGTTAGCTCGGCAAGGAGTTCCTGACCGACCTCATCGATGTTTAGGACGTCTTCTGCGGCGTCGGCCAGCCGCTTTATTCGCTCCTTGAGCATGATGAGCCGCGGATTCGCGCGCAGGACCGTAACCCGAACCTGACGAGGATCTTCCAGCAGCGACGGCTTTTTAAACTGAATGTCGATACAGCAGTCGCTGGGTATCTCCTCTTCGTGTCGGCATGAATAGAACCGGCCTGGAAGGGCCAAAATCGCCATCCGCGGGTTTATCTCGGCGCGTGCATCACGATCTCGATAATGCCAGCGCCCGGTCTCGGTAAAAATAAGATGATAACCCGTAAATTGTTCTTCGGATGGGTCGACGTGGGGTTCGGAGGAATGCTTGTGGGCGTTGACGCTGATGAGAGGAGTATCCACGATCAGGCTGGATCGAGTAGGCGTTTCGGCGCTCATAAGGCAACGGCGTCGGCTTCGATCTCGATCAGCATCGCCGGATCGATCAGACGGCACACCTCGACCATGGTTGTCGCCGGGCGGTTCTCCCCGAAGAATTCCCGATGTGCCTTGCCAAACTCGGCCCAGCGGCCGATGTCAGTCACGAACATCCGCGTGCGGACGATGCGGGTTCGGTCGCAGTCGAGGCTATTGAGAGCCTTCTCTATGATTTCTAGGCAGCGCTTGGCTTGGCCGTGGCCATCACCGGGAGCGAACACGCCGCCTTCTTGTGCCACCGAGGCCGTGCCGGTGACATAGATGTGATCGCCCGCCCGAATGGCGCGGCAATAGCCAACCTCGGTCTCCCATGGGGCTTTCGAGTATGCCCGCTCAAACTGCACTGGTTTCTCTTGGTGCGAAGCGCCGTCTCGCGCTTTCGGCTGAATCAAGTCGATTCGATTGCCGTAAAGGTCCTTAAAAACTGCGGCCTTCCCATAAATGTCATTCCAGGGCTCCTGGGCAAACTCAATGCCCGCCGAGCGAAAGGATTTGTAGTCCGCGTCTAAATTGTCGGTGTGAAGGAAAAAAAGAACTCGGCCGCCGGTTTGATTGCCAATGCTGGCGCGCTGTTGATCATCGACTGCTCTCGATAGAAGGATCTCGGAGCCCTGATTCCCTGGAGCTCTGAGGCGCACCCACCTCTTGCCGGTCGGTAGCTGAGTGTCTTCGATAACGGAAAATCCAAGCTTCCCGCAATAGAACTGTTTTGCCTCCTCGTAGTCACGAACAAGAAGCGCGGTATGAGCAACGCCGACGATCATCCTTTGCTCCCGAGCACGTTTTCTGCCAACGTTTTCTTGTAGACCGTCTGTGTCTTCACCTTGGCGAACCCTAATCTCTCGTAAAATGCATGCGCATCCTGGCGGACCACATTGGTTCGCACACGCAGGAAACGGCATCCGCGAGATTGCGCCCACCGTTCGGCCTTATCCATGAGCTTGCGCCCAAGTCCCGAACGCCGGAGTCCTGCGTCAACCACAAGTCCCATTACTTCGGCTTCTGATCCGCCATCGACCAGCAGAGGCTGCCGCTGGTGGACTTCGACCCAACCAGCCACCCGGCCATCTATCTCACCGATGAAAACGGCGCCGCTGTCGAGAGACTGGACTTTGATCAGTCGCGCAGAGACCTGCTCTGAGGAAGAAGGGTATCCGAGTTGAACGCTCAACTCAGCGAGGCGGGGTCCATCCTCAATAGCTGCTGGTCGAATGCCAACAGGGAGGGACAGCGTTTGTTTTGTCATCGTCCCCGGTGCTTTGCGTGAATGCAGAGAGCATTTCCTTCCGGGTCCAGCACCTCGGCCATGCGGCAGACCGATCCCGAGGACGGTTCGACCTTAATGGCGGCTCCATGGTCGCGCAGTTTATTCACCACGGCATCCACATCATCGACCTCGAAGGCTATTTGGCCGGAATTCGCGCTTGGTGTTGCGTCCTCGCCCATGGTCGTGATGGCAAAGCAACCATTATCGAGGTGGTATTCGATCCAGCCATCCTTGAAGTTCTTTGTGAGTTTCAATCCCAAAGCTTCCTCGTAGAACTTCCGGGCACGCGCCATATCCTTCACAGGATAAACCATAAAGGCAATATGCTTGATCGTTCCGGATTTCTTCGCCTGCCGCGCGGCTTCAACAATTGCTTTTTTCACGGCCGGCCCCCTTGAGTCGCGAAGTGGAATCAGTACTAACGACTTTTTTCAATGCGGCGCGCGCCAACAGTCGCGTCGAGAACTGGTGCTGGCGTGGTAGAGCCTAATTTTATCTATAGAGGCTTCGCCCCCTGGCTCTTGCTCATAACGCATCATCCTTGTGCCAGCACCGCTCCACTCATAACAGCATCCGCAAATAAAGAGTTGTTTATTTTACTAAATTCGTGATTTCTGACGATTGAGTTTGTCGGGCGCCTTCTCGACTGGTGCAGCAAGAAGCTGGAGGCGGCAGGCATGGGAAGGCGCTAGGCGACAGGAAGTGGCCGCACTCTCCATTCAGCTTGAAGGCCTTATTTATCCTTCTCACTAATTACGTCTTGGGGATTGGAAGCGTTTCGCTCGTAGCGGCAGATTGTGACGTTCGAAACCCCGATGGCCTCAGCTAACTCCTTCTGCTGAATACCCCGCTGGAGCCTGAAATTCAGGACTCCCGACATGCCAGGAGTCCTGAATTTGCGCCGAATGAACCGTAGCCGTTCACCCGTCACACCGTTGCGTTGAGCAGATTTTTCTGTTAGCCTTAGGGCATGAGGGCCGCGCTCTCCCTGATCTGCCTGGCGCTTGCGCTCTCCTACCCATCCGCTGAGGACGTTCGCGCACCCAACCTGCCCACTCTCAAAGACGTGCGAAAGGCTCTGGACGGATCAGCGACTACGCAGGAGCCCACAAGCAAGCCGATAACTCCGGCAACGCTGACTCCTTACCATAGTCATCCTCAGTCAGCGCTCGCTGCCGGAGCGCAATCCAAGATCGACATCAAACAGGTTGCAGACATCCTGAAAGAGGCCGGCGTGGCGGGCAGCGATGGGCTTAAGGACGCCGCACGCATTCATCAATGGATTGAGGACAACTTCGCAAGCAGTCCGGATGGGGGAAAAACCTCCGGAAAGTACACTGCCGCGAAGCTTCTTGAATCCCGCACGCTTGCGGGGTGCCATGACTGGGCGCTTGTGCTGGCGACGCTGCTGCGATCGGCGGGTTATCCCGCACTCATGGCCGATACGGCCAGCATCCCTTGGATGATGGATGTGCGAGCCGGCCGGCCTGTCCAAGAATATCGCGGTCATGTCTTCGTGGAAGCCTATATCGATGGCCGGTGGGTCCTTTTGGACTCGACGGGCCGCAGCTACATCGCCGATTATGATCCGGCGAATCCTTTTATACCCATGCAGGTCGGCGGCGATAATCGGTTTTGCGTCATGTTCAAGGGGTTGGACCCTTCTGGTTATGGCCTTGATTCAATTCGCCTAGGCGACTACATGGTCCGATTTTCGAAGGCCATCGATCCGATGAAGCTCAATGAGAAGAACGGACGGGTCCTCGATCTTCCGCGAGCGGGAGCGGAGCTCCCAGCGCTCTCCGAAGAGATTTTGGCTCGCCCGATGCAGGCCTACCCGTCGCGCGCGGGCGTCGTTCTGCAGTTCCCAAAGGCAGATCTCGATATACATATCGAAAAGACCAAAGGGGGGGGTTACTCGGCGCACCTCTACCGCTACGGCCGGGTTTTTGCAGAGTCCGTCAAGACGCTGTCCTTCTCCAACCTCGGCGAGCTGCGCAGCTACCTGCGCAGCCTTGAACCAACTGAATGACCAGCGGCAAGGAGCCCCGGAGACTGCAGACGCAGAACTCTGGGCAACAGGTTCTACGAAGAGGTCTTAGACTTCAAGCGGACTGCGACTGTGCCGGAAAAAGTAGCGGCAGATGGCAACCTTGGAGATGCCGAGAATTTTGGCAAGTTCAACCTGCTGCCTTTACAGCGGCCCCTCTTTTCATCTCATAGCGCCATTTCCATAGAAAGAAGATCGGCGGATACACCAGAAGCTCCATGATAAAACTCGTAAACAGCCCGCCGATCATGGGCGCGGCGATGCGTTTCATGACGTCGGAACCCGTCCCCAAGGACCACATGATCGGAATCAGACCCAAGAAGGCGCACGCCACCGTCATCAGCTTTGGCCGCACGCGCTTGACCGCTCCATGGATGACAGCCTCATTAAGGTCCTCCGCGGTGCGCATGCGGCCCTCGCGCACCCGCTCTTGGTAGGCCAGATCGAGGTAAAGGAGCATGAAGATGCCCGTCTCGGCGTCGAGCCCCATGAGCGCGATCATGCCGACCCAAACGGCGATCGAGACATTGTAGCCGAGGGCGAAGAGAAACCAGACGGCTCCGACCAGCGAGAACGGGACGGCCAGCATCACGATGCCCGTCTTCACCCAGGACTTCGTGTTCATGTACAGGAGAAAGAGGATTATGAAAATGGTCAGCGGCAGGACGATCTTCAGCCGCTCCCGCACTCGCACCATATTCTCGTACTGGCCGCTCCACTGAAGCGAGTACCCGGCCGGTAGGCGCAAGCCCTCGGCCACCCTCCTTTTGGCCTCCTCGACGTAGCCGCCGATGTCGCGGCCCGCCACATCCACATAAACATAGCCTGCCAGCAGGCCGTTCTCATTGCGGATCATCGCCGGCCCGAGCCGCAGCTCGATGTCTGCGAGCTGGGCAAGCGGGACCTGAGCGCCGCTCGTTGTGGGAACCAGGACGCGACGGAGCTTGGGCAAAGTGTCGCGCAGTTCTCGGGCGTAGCGGACGCTTACCGTGTAGCGCTCGCGGCCCTCGATGGTGGTCGTGACCGGCTCGCCTCCGATGGCGGACATAATGACCATCTCCGCCTCCTTGATGGTCAGTCCGTAGCGCGCGAGCTCCTCGCGCTTGAGGTCGAAGTCGAGGAAGTAACCGCCCGCGGTTCTCTCGGCATAGACGCTCCGGGTTCCGTCAATGCCTTGGAGCAAGCCCTCCAGCTCCGTGCCGAAGCGCTCCACCTCCTTCAAATCAGATCCGAATATTTTGATCCCGATCGGCGTGCGGACTCCCGTCGTCAGCATGTCGATGCGCGCCTTGATGGGCATGGTCCAGGCGTTGGTCACCCCCGGGAAGCGCATTTTTGAATCCATCTCGGAAATCAGTTCATCCCACGTGATGCGATCATTCCAAAGATGGCGCAGCGGCCGCTGTAGGAGCTCCGGCAGCCACGACGAATACCAGCGCGGCTTCTTTCGCCACTGGTCGCTAGGTTTCAAGACGACCGTCGTCTCCATCATGGAAAACGGCGCGGAGTCGGTCGAGGTGTCGGCGCGGCCGGCCTTGCCGAAGACGCTCTCCACCTCCGGAAAACTCCTGAGGATCTGGTCCTGGGTCTGAAGGAGCCCCTGGGCCTCGGTCACGGAAAGCCCCGGCAAGGTAGTCGGCATGTAGAGGATCGTCCCTTCGTTCAAGGGGGGCATGAACTCGGAACCGAGGCGCATGTAAACCGGCACTGTCGTCAGCACGAGCAGGGCGGCTGCGGCGACCGTCTTGTACGGGTTGCGCAGAACAAAGCGGCAGGCGGGCTCGTAGAAGCGGAAAAGGAGGCGGCTGACCGGGTGCTTCTCCTCGGGGTAGTATTTGCCCACGGTCGCCTGGTTGAGGATCCAGGAAAGCCACGCGGGCCGGAACGTGAAGTAGTCCATGCGCGAGAACATCATGCGCACCGCCGGGTCGAAAGTCACGGCGAGAATCGCGGCGATCGCCATCGCGAAGTTCTTCGTGTAGGCCAACGGCTTGAAAAGACGCCCTTCCTGATCCAAGAGCGTGAATATCGGCATGAAGGCGACGGCGATGACGAGCAGGGAAAAGAAGACGGCGGGCCCGACCTCCTGAAGCGCCTTGAGGCGGACCTCGTGGAAATCGCCCTGCCGCCCGCCCTCGATCCAGCGTTCGAGCTTCTTGTACGCGTTCTCCACCTCGACGATGGCGCCGTCGACCAGCACGCCGATGGATATGGCTATCCCGGAGATGGACATGATGTTCGAGGTCAGCCCCATGAAATACATGGGAATGAAGGTCAGAACGACCGAGACCGGGATCGTCACGATGGGAATGATGGCGGTCGGAAAGTGCCACAAGAACACCAGGATCACGAGGCTGACGATCAGAAGCTCCAGAAACAGCTCTTCTTTGAGCGTGGCGATCGAGCGCTCGATGAGCTCCGAGCGGTCATAGGTCGTGAGCACCTCAACGCCCTCGGGAAGCGACGGCCTGATCTCATTGAGCTTCGCCTTGACCCGCTTGATCACGTTGAGCGCGTTTTCTCCGTAGCGCATGATGACGATGCCGCCCACGGCGTCCCCTTCCCCATCGAGATCGGCGATGCCGCGCCGGATGTCTGGACCCAGCGCCACCTTGCCCAGGCTGCGGACCAGGACCGGGGTTCCTTTCGCGTCCCGCCCAACGACGATATTCTCGATATCCGAAATGGATGTGGCGTAACCGCGGCCCCGGACCATGTACTCCTTGCCGGCAAACTCAACCAGGCGCCCGCCCACGTCGTTGTTGCCGTCGCGGATGGCGTCGAGCACCTTCATGAGCGGGACGTTGTAGGCGATGAGGGCGTTCGGATCCAAATTGACCTGGTACTGCTTCTGAAAGCCGCCAACAGAGGCCACCTCCGCCACGCCGGGCACCGATTGCAGGTAGTAGCGCAGGTACCAATCCTGGAAGCCGCGCAGTTCGGCCAGATCATGGCGCCCGCTGGTGTCCTTAAGGGCGTACTGGAACACCCAGCCGACCCCCGTCGCGTCGGGCCCGAGCTGGGTCCGCACGCCCTCGGGAAGCTGGGCCTGGATTTTGCTGAGGTACTCGAGCACGCGCGTGCGCGCCCAATAGACGTCCGTCCCGTCTTGGAAGATCACGTAGACGTAGGAATAGCCGAAGTCGGAAAATCCTCGTATCGCCTTCACGCGCGGCGCGCCGAGGAGAGCCGTCACGATCGGATAAGTGACCTGGTCCTCGATGATGTCTGGCGAGCGGTCCCAGCGCGAGTAAACGATGACCTGCGTGTCGGACAAGTCCGGGATGGCGTCGAGCCGGGCGTGCTTGATGCTGTAGGCCGCGCCAGCGAGCGCTGCTCCGACAAGGATCAAGACGATGAACTTGTTTCTGGCCGACCAGGCGATCAGTTTCTCGATCATTTCAATGCCCGTGCCTGGGCGCGGTCTTCGGCTTGGCCCCGGCCTTCGACATCGCCGCCTTGAGCTTCGATTCGGAATCGATTAAAAATTGGGCGGAGGTGACCACTTTCTCGCCTTCTTGGACCCCGGACAGGAGCTCATAATAGCCGTCCGCCTCCCGCCCGACCGCCACTTCCCGCGGCTCGATGCGGCCCTCACCGAGATCCACGAAGGCGACGCTGCGCTCTCCGGTATCGATGACCGCCTCCTCGGGTATCGCGAGCCTGCGCCCCATCTCGACCTGGATCACCGCGTTGACGAACATCTCGAGCTTCAAGAGCCCCTCGGGATTTGGCACTTCGACGCGCGCCTTAAGCGAGCGCGTCTCGGCCGAGAGGATGGGGTCGACGGCCTTGATCCTCCCGTGGAACTTCTTGCCCGGATAGGCCGGGGTCGTGATCGTCACCGCCTGCCCTGGCTTGACCAAGCCGATCTCGTACTCGTAGATCTGGGCGTAGACCCAAACCGCGCCGCCCGGACTGCCCAGGAGGAGGTTCAGGGGCTGCTCGGATTTCACGCTCTCCTCTATCTGGGACTCCGAAAGGCCCATCTGCCGCAGACGCAGGTAGGCGGCGCGCACGAGGGCCTCGGCGCGCTCGTGGACGTCCGGATACGGACTGTCCTTGACCTTGCCCCGCGCGCGCGCGGCCTCGCGGTACTCGGCCAGAGCGTTGTAGAGGTCCGGGTCGTAGGCCACTCGCCCGCTCGCCCTCACGGTCACGCGCAGGTCTCGGCGCTCGACCGGAGCGGACTTCATCCCGATCATTTGACGGCGCTCGGCCGAGATCACGGTCGTCGCCTGGCCCGGCACCGTCTCGGCCGCCCTCTCCTCCTCGGCGTAAACCGGAACGTAGTCCATCCCCATCTCATCCTTCTTGGGAACCGGCGAGGAAACCTCCGGCCGCATCGGATGGCGGTAATAGAGCACCTGCCCCTTCTTGGGCGGCGTTTGGAACGCTTCGGCCACGTGGACGCCGCACACCGGGCAAGACACCTTCTGCCCCGGCTCAAGCGGCAGTTCCATGAGGCAGTTCGCCATCTTGCAGTTGTGCAGCAAGCACGTCTTTTTCCCCGTGACGGCCTCTCCCGCCCTAGACGAGGAGCCGTCCGCTTCGACCGGCACGAGCGACATGCCGCAGATCGGGCAGTCGCCCGGCCTTTCGGAGCTGTAGCTCGGATGCATCGGGCAGCGGTATCTTGGCGCCGCGGCGCGCCGCGACTGGCCGATGCCGTCGTGGCGCAGCCAACGCGCCGTGAAGGCGCCGGCGGCGGCAAGCGCGGCCAGCAAGGCCAGGATCAAAACTTTTCGTCTCATGGCTTACAACCTCCTTCCGACCGCGCGCTCCAGCTCCGACAGCCGGAGCTGATAATCAGCGAGAGTCTGATAGTATTCCAGCCTGAAGTTCAACAGGGAGCGCTCCGCGTCCAAAAGGTCGAGAAAGCTGGTCTTCTCCGCCTGATAGCCGGCCTCGGCGACGCGCAATGCCGCCTCCGCCTGCGGAAGCACCGTCGTTCGAAATATTTCCGAGAGCCTTTGCGCCGTCTCTACGCGGATGCGCGCTGTCTTGAGGTCGGCGAGAGTCATGACCTCCATGGCTCTAAGCTCCGCCTCGGACATCTCCTTCTCGGCCTTGGCCTCTGCGATCATCGCGGCGGGCCTCCAGAACCACAACGGGACCGAGAATCCAAGGACGCCGTCCTGCGTGCTGCCCCTGGTCGGATCCCAACGGCGGCGATATTGAAGCATCAAGCTGGGAAGATATTCCGATCGAGCAAGGCTCACTGAGCGCGCGGCTCGCTCGGCCCCGATTCTAGCTCCGGCGAGCTCCGGGCGCTGCGCGAGAGCCGAGTCCCTGAGCTCCTCGAGAGGCGCAGGGGCTTTGGGCGGTTCCGGTTCGCCCGGCGTCCCCAAAAGCTCGCCCGCGTCCCGGCCGAGCAATGCGTTGAGCATCGCCTGCGCGGCCTCGCTGTCTTGAAGGAGCACCAGGCTCATGTTCAACATCTTGGTAAGCTCCACCTGGGCCTTGAGCGCGTCCGACTGGCTGGCGCGCCCGGCCGTGTATTTGGACTCCGCCACCTTGGAAAAGCGCTTCATCAGCTCGACGTGCTCGTTGGATATGTCGATGCTGCGGTGCGCCAGGTAGTACATCGCGTAAGCGGCGCGGACTCCGGAGAGGACATCTCGAACCTTCGCCCGATATTCCTGTTCGGCGATGCCGGCGTCCTGCCGGGCTAGGGCGTGCCTGAGGTAGAGACTCGTGGGGAAAGGCAGCTCTTGGGTGATGGAGAAGGAGCGCTCATCGGCGCCGGCGGCAAGGCTCTTGCCCGCGGGAGCGTACATCCTCTCGATATCCAGCCGCGGCTTTTCCGGAGTCGCCGCTTGAACGGCGCGGTGCCTGACAGCATCCCAGCGCCTCTTGGCCGAGAGAATTCCCGGGTTGGAAGCCTCGGCCAAGTCCAGCGCCTGGCTCAAGGTGAAGAAGGGCGCTGAGGGCGCCTGGGAGGCCCGCGCCCCAGCAAACTGGCCGCAAGCGGCCAAGACCGCGGCTAATCCCAAGAATAAACGTGAATATCCGATGGCACAATCTATCATAAATCTCATATGCGCTTTTCTCCTCCAGGCAAGCGATGGCGAAACACAAGGCCGACAAACGGCTACGCCGAGAGGGCGGGGGGAGCGCGGGGCAAGCAAGCGGCAAGGGGCGACAAGCCGGGCGGAGGCCGTCCGGAATCGGACTCAACGGCCGCGACGCCGATCAAAACCTCGCGGGCGCCGGAATCGAGGAGGCAGAGGAAGGGCTGGTCATCTGGAACCGGAGGCGAGACATAAGGCTGAGCCGGCGCCCGAAGGCAACAGTCTCCACCCTGATGCCCCTGCCGGTCCTTCGGTATTCGTTTTGACGGGCAACAGGAGTGCGGGCTTGCGAGTCCGGCCAATGAGGAGAGCGCGGCCACGCAGGGGCAAACCCCGAGAATCAACGCGATGGCGCCGCTCAAAAGAATCTTGGCCTTCATTCGTCATGAGTATAGGTTACTATTGCTGCTTGCGCAATACTCCTTTCGCGGCGCAGGATCTCGGCGCGGATCTGCTCAGCGAGGGCCGGCGATCTTAGCAAAATCACGGCCGGGTTCGTTGCGCCGAATTTTGGCTATAATCCCCTGGTGCACCAAGCGCCCTTGCCGCTTCTCACCGACATCGGCCTCGGCATCATTTTCGCGGCCGCGGCCGGCAATCTCCTACGACTCCTGGGACAACCGCTCATCCTGGGCTATGTCCTGGGGGGAATTCTCCTGGGACCCCAGTTGGGCCTCGGCCTGGTAAACGACCCCGCCAGCATCGAACTCATCTCCGAAATCGGCCTTATCCTCCTCCTTTTCATCATCGGCCTCGAGATCAACCTGCGGGAGCTCTCGAGCATGGGCCGGGCCGTGTTTTTCCTTGGGACGATCCAGTTCCTCTCCTGCCTCGCCTTGGGGCTCGGCTACTTCTCCTCCTTGGGCTCGTGGATGGCGCCGTGCCTCTATGACCGCCTCTACCTGGCCCTGGCCCTGGCCTTGAGCTCGACCTTGATCGTGGTAAAGCTCCTCCACGACAAATTCGAGGTCGCCACCACGCCCGGCCGGCTCACGATCGGAGTGCTCGTGCTCCAGGACCTATGGGCCATCCTTTTCATGGCATTCCAACCGAACCTCCTCCATCCAGAGCTGGCCTCGGTGCTCAAGTCCCTGGGGCAGGGTGCGGTGCTCGTGGCCCTGGCCTTCGGCGCCAGCCGGCATCTCTTGGGACGAATCCTCCACGCCGCGGGAAAGGCCCCGGAGCTGGTGCTCCTGACTTCCCTGGCCTGGTGCTTCTCCCTCTGCGGCCTGGCTCAAAGCGCGGGCCTGTCCAAGGAAATGGGGGCTCTGATCGCGGGAATGAGCATCGCCGCCTTCCCTTATGGAGCCGACGTCGCGGCCAAGCTTTCCGGGGTCCGCGACTTTTTCGTCACATTGTTTTTCGTGTCTCTGGGCCTTAAATTCCCAAACCCGACGGGGGAAACCCTGGCCGCGGCGGGAGTCGCGGTGGGCGTGGTCCTGGCGACGCGCCTCTTGACCGTAGCGCCCGCAGCGCGGCTCCTGGGCCTGGGCCTCAGAACCGGCCTGGTCGCGGCCTTAAACCTGGCGCAGATCAGCGAGTTCTCGCTCGTGATATTGGCCCTGGGCGCGGGCTACGGCCATGTCTCCTCCGGGCTGCCATCCCTTCTGCTCATGGCCATGCTTTCGGCCTCGGTTCTGTCCACCTACATCATCATGTTCAACGATCCCCTGGCCCGCGGTATTATGGCGCTTCTGGGCCGCTTCGGCATCGCGGAGAAAACCGGGCCAGGCAGCCGCCCAGAAGAGGTGAAGGCCCGGGACATCGTGCTTCTAGGCTGCTACAGGGAAGGAGAGGCTTTCCTGCGGGTCGTGGAATCGGACTGGCCCGAGGCCAAGGAACGGATTCTCGTGGTGGACTACAACCCCGCCTTGAGAAGCCGCCTCGAAAAAAGAGGCTTTCTCTGGGTCTATGGGGACTTGGCCCATCCCGAAACCCTCGAGCATTTGAAGATCGAGCAGGCCCGTCTCGTCATCTGCTCTCTTTCGGACACCTTCCTCAAGGGCACCTCCAACCGCAGGCTCCTGGGGCATTTGAAGCGCCTGGCTCCAGAGGCCCGGCTCATTCTGACCGCCGAGGAAACGGCAGAGGCCGAGCATCTTTTGGCCGCGGGGGCGCAAGAGGTGATCCTTCCCAACAAGCTTGCAGGCGGCCGCCTCTTCGAGCTTATGCGCCGGAGCCTGGCGGGGTGAAAATCCAGCGCACGACCGCCTCCGTAAGATCGGCGGCCAAGCTCGTGTAAGCGATGCGCGCCCCGGCCAGGCTCAAGACCGGGCTCGGCGCGTACACCGTCTCTTGATGGTTGACGTCCCCCAGGACCGCGAAGCGCGAACCCGGCATGATCTGGCTCAAGGTCGGAATGATCCCGTCGTTTTGGCGCCCGTAGAGTTCCGGAATGAGGCGGCTCCTGATATTGCCCTGCAGGCCCCCCGAAGACGACCAGGTCGCCATCGAGAAGAGCCGGATGCCGGGGTCGAGCCAAGAACCGTCAGCGGCCCGCTCGGCGCGGTAAGCCTGGGACAGCTCCTCCACCGCCCGCATCCAGTCCCTGGGGATCGCGGCCCCCAGGCGGGACGGGACCAGGAGACGGCTGCCCAGCATGGCGGCATGGTAGAGCCAGGGGTGGGACAGGGCCCAATCAGCGGTGGGAGTGCCCCAGTGCGGAGTCTGCAAGGTGACCAAGGCCCTCACCCGGGACTGGAGAGAAGGCCTGAGCCTCAACGCCTCCAGAAAATCCGTCCCGCCCTTGCTGTGGGTCAAGGCCACGACAGGCATGCGGGCCTCTTCTATGGCCGAGGCAAGGACCTCTGCGTTGTCCGCAGCCGGACCCAGGGGGTCGGTCGGCACGAAGCGCCCCTCGAGACCCAAATAGGTCAGCCTGCCCAGGTTCGGCTTTAAATAGCCCGGCAAGAGGTCCCAACTGATCCCGGGGATTAGAAGGTAGGAATACCTCCCGGCCATGGCGGGCAGGGACCCGGCCTTGCTGGCGGCCACGGCTTGAAGTTCTTTATAAAGGGGACCGGACTCCTCGGAGGTTCCGAGCATCCGCGCCTCGGGGAAGAACTCCGGGCGGGCCAAGGCCTCGAAAGGCGTAGGGCGGGGAAGGCGGGAAGGCGCCGTCCCGCCCCAGGCCGAAGTGGAAACGCCGAGAATGAGGCCGGCGACGATGGGGGAAAGACGTTTTCGCATTGGGGGCCGCCGATTCTCAGAGATTTTAGCTTATTTTGCTAGAATACCTCATGGTGCGGGAGCGTCTCCTGTGGACCGTTCTTCTTTTGTCCGTCTGTTTTAGCGCCTGCTCCCGGCGCTCGAACCAATTTTCCCTGGACGTGACTTTGCCGAGGCTCTCGGGCGGCGAGGGAAAATCCCTTGCCTCTTGCCCGACTCCCAAGTGCCTGACCGTGTACGTAGCCCCCTGGTGCGGCTACTGCCGCGCGGCGACCCCGACCTTCCTGGCGCTCAGGACCTACCTCCAGGGTCAGGACGTGGCCACCCGCTTCGTGGTGGGACTTTCCAGAGGAGAAGACCTCCGACAATACGCCCAGGTCTTCGGCCCGGACACCTTGCTCGATCCCGAGGGCCGGCTCAAGCTGTCCGGTGGGGTGCCGCATTTCGTGGTCTCGACCCGGGACGGCCGGATCCTGCGCGACGTGGCCGGCTACCCCATGGGAGTGGATAGCATCCCCGAATTCGCCTCTTATTACGGATTGCCCTAGGAGCCAACCCATGAGAATCGGAGTGCCGAAGGAGATCAAGAACAGGGAGCATCGGGTCGGGCTCGTTCCAGGCGGGGCCAAGGCCTTGGCCAGCGACGGCCACGCCGTTTTCATCGAGAAGGGGGCCGGCGTCGGCTCGGGCATCACGGACCAGGAGTACATCGAGGCCGGGGCCAAGATCGTGGCCGACAAGAAAAAGCTCTTCGCCGAAAGCGACATGATCGTCAAGGTCAAGGAACCCCTGGAGGCGGAATACCCCTATTTTCATGAAGGCCAGATTCTCTACACCTACCTCCACCTGGCCGCCGCCCCCGGACTGACCCGCTTCCTCGAGAAAACCGAGGTGAAGGCCGTGGCTTACGAGACGATCCAGCTCAAGGACGGCAGCCTCCCGCTCCTGACCCCCATGAGCGAGGTGGCCGGCAAGATGGCGGTCCAACTCGGGGCGCAATTTTTGGAAAAGCACTACGGCGGCCGGGGCATCCTCCTGGGGGGAGTGCCGGGGGTCAACCGCGCGGTGGTGAGCATCATCGGAGGAGGTGTCGTCGGCATCAACGCCGCCAAGATAGCGGTCGGCATGGGCGCACGGGTAAACATCCTCGACATCTCCGCCTCGCGCCTGGCCTATCTCGACGACGTCTTCGGCAACGCGGTCACGACCTTGATGAGCCACGATGAGAACATCACCAACGCCGTGCTGAGCTCGGACCTGGTCATCGGCGCCGTGCTTATCCCCGGGGCCAGGGCGCCGCACCTGGTCACGGCAGGCATGATCAAAAGGATGCGCCCGGGCTCGGTCGTGGTGGACGTGGCCGTGGACCAGGGGGGCTGCATCGAGACCTGCGAGACGACAAGCCACGACAACCCGGTGCTCGTCAAGCACGGGGTCCTGCATTACGCCGTGCCCAACATCCCCGGGGCCGTGCCCAATACATCTACTTACGCCCTCACCAACGTCACCTTGAAGTACGCCCGCGCCATCGCGCGCCTTGGCCTCGAGGAGGCCGTGCGCCACGACGAGGCCCTGCGCAAGGGAGTCAACGTCTACAAGGGCAAGGTCACCTGCCCCGGCGTGGCCCAGGCCTGCGGGGAGCAGTCCCAGGAAATCCTGGCGCTGCTCTAAGCGCCGGCGACCACATGAAGAGTGGGCCGGTACAGGGGTATTCCGGGAATTGCTTTTGCCGGAGCGTTTGTTTTCATGCTGTTTCAATTTTTCTAATCGTGAGCGCTCCACGGTGCCTCACAATCCTGCAGTTTTATTCAATTTCCTTGAGCATTCTTTCCGCGGTCTCGCGGTAGCCGACGTCTCGCGTGGTCTCTATGATCTCACGGTAGAGGCGGATCGCCTTCTCCCTTTGCCCGGACTTCTTGTACAGGAAGGCGACCATGCTCTTGATCATGGTCGGACAATCCGGCTGGCCCAGGACCGGCTCCAAGAGCCTCACCGATTGCGCGATGTCCCCGCGCTTGTGGAATCCGATGGCCGCTATGTAGGCGTGGAATTGGAAGTTGCCGGGGTCGCGCTTGAGCCCGTACTCAAGGAGCCCCAAGGCCTCCTGCGGGCGGTTGAGGTTGAAGGCCAGGGCCCCGGCGGAAAATAGCGCGGGATAGCTGAACTTGGGGTCTATGTCCAAGAGGCGCCTGGCCCGCGGCCCGAGCTCCGGATAAAATCCGCCGCCCCAGGAGCGCTCGGGATGATCGGAGTCGAAAGGCTCGTGATGGTGCCCCGGTTCGCCCTCGTGCGCCTCACGCGAGTCTGGCTCGGGCGTGCCGTAATAGACGAGGAGGCGAATGAGGCCGAGGTCGGCCGCCAGGCGCCTCATCCCGAAACTCATAAGAGACGCGCTCTCGACGGCGTTATCCGCGCTCAGCCTCACTCCCAGGGGATCGCGGGACGCGGACGGGCCCAGCCGGAGGGCGGCCAGGTTGAGCGCGGCGCTGGCGGCCAGGGCCCAAAGCATCAGAACTCCTTTTTTCTGAGGTATAGGCAGGCCAAGCCCAGCCACACCCCGGCGTAGGCCGCGGCGTAGGCCAGGGGAACGAAAAAGGCCTGCTGGCCCGAGCCCAGATGATCGCGATAATTGAGGAGCTGGAGGTTCGGAATGACGTAGGATAAAATCGTCAGCGGAACCATGGCGGCCCGGGCCGAACCCCAGGCGATCATGAAGCGAATCTCGGGAAGAAAATGCCCGAGACTCCAAAGTATCGCGGAGATGCAGAGCGCGGTGAGGGCCGACGAAGAAAAGAGGGCCATGAAGGTCGTGAGCGCCGCGGCCAAGGAGACTTTGAGGAATGAGCCCCACAGCGCCAAAAAGTAGCCCCACTGCCACTCCCACCCCTTGACGAAAAGAAGCGAAAGATGCGCCGCGGCCATGAGAAGCATCGAAGCCAGGATAGAGAGCAAAAGCCCGATGAAGCGCCCCAGCAAATACTGGCCCCGGCTCACGGGCCTGGTGAGGATCAGATAAATGGTCTTGGTCTCCATCTCCCTCAAGATGATCGTGGCGGCGCCATACGCGGCTCCCGCCAAGGCCATGAGCTCGATGAAGCTCAAGCCGAAATCCAGGAGCACCCGCAGCTCCTGGTCCGCGGCCAAGAGCCCCAGGAGAAGGCTCACGTACAAGGTGACGCCGCCGAAGATGACGGCGAGCATGTAGAAGCGGCTTCTCAAATTCTCCTGCCAGGAATTGAAGGCGATGATCCAGACGTTTCTCACCGCACCGTCTCCACGAACAGCTCCTCCAGACGCCCCGGCCTGGCCCGCCATTCATCCTGGCGCAAAGTGCGCACCAGGCGCCCCTCCTTGAGCACGCCCACGCGGTGGCAGACCTTTTCGAGCTCCGATATGCTGTGGGAGGATATCACCAAAGTTTTCCCTTTGAGGCTGAGATCCAGGAGGGTATCGCGAAACTCCTTGATGGCCAGGGGATCGAGGCCGCTCACGGGCTCGTCTAGGATGATGACCTGGGGATCATGAAGGACCGCTTGGGCCAGGCCGATGCGCTGGACCGTGCCCTTGGAAAGTTCCCGAATCTTGCGCCGGGCCTGGGACGCGAGCCCGACGGCCTCGAGGGTGCGGGAAATCCTCTCCCCTAGGCCCGCTTCGGCAAGGCCGGAGAGGCGGGCGTAGAAGCGCAAGGATTCCTCGGGAGTGAGGAACGGGTAGAAATAGGGAAGCTCGGGGAGAAACCCAACCTGGGCATAGGCCTGAGCAGAGGAGGGGGCAAGCCCAAGAAGGCTCACCGAGCCCCGGGTCGGGCGCAGGAGGCCGAGGGCCAGCTTGAACGTGGTGGTTTTGCCACTGCCGTTGAGTCCGAGCAAGCCGAAGGCCTCTCCGGCTTCCACGGTCAAATCCAGGCCCTCGATGCCGCGGCTATAGGTCGTTTTTCCCAAATGCGAGCGGGAATAGACCTTGGAAACGCTCCTAAAGGCTAGAGCTTCACCCATCTCACGCTGGTGATTCCCTCGATTTTCTCGAGCTTGCGGCGCAGGGCCAAATCCGCCTCTTCATCCACCGTAAGCACCATGACGGCCTGCCCATGGGGAGCGTGCCGCCCGACGCGCATGTCCGAGATGTTGATGCCGCTTTGGCCCAAAAGACCTCCCACCTTGCCGATCATCCCGGGAGTGTCGCGATTGGTCAAGACGATCATTTTCCCGCGCGGCCGGACCTCGACGCTCAAGTCCCCCAGACGCACGATCCGGGGCTCTCCCTGGGACATCAAGGCCCCGCTCACCGAAACCGGGCCCTTGTCGGTGACGGCGGTCAAGGTAATGAGCTGGCGGTAGCCTTGGCGCGCCGCGGGATCGGCCGAGTCCGAGGTTTTGATGCCCCGCTCGTTGGCCAGCACCGGAGCGCTCACATAGGTAACGCCCTGGGCGAGCATGGTCGAAAGAAGCCCCTTCAAGGCCGCCACGGACAAGGGCCGCCGCTGGGAGGGTTTGAACTCGCCCTGCAGGTTGCAGTCGAGCTCCCTCAAGCCCGAATCGATCATCTGCCCCAAGAACCGGCCCATGATCTCGGCCAAATCCAGGAGCTCTCCCAGGGATTTGAGGGTCTCGGCGTCGAAGCCGGGAAGATTCAAGGCGTTAAAGGCTATCCCCTTCTCGTAAAAGGAGATGACGCTCTGGGAAAGCTCGGCCGCCACCTTGCTTTGGGCTTCCTGGGTCGAGGCTCCGAGGTGGGGAGTCAAAATCACCTGAGGGAACTGCCGCAAGGGGCTTTTGGGATCCAAGGGCTCGCCCTCGAAAACATCGAGGGCGGCCCCTCCGAGCCGGCCTGAGGAGAGTGCTTGGACGAGCGCTGCCTCGTCTATGAGCTCCCCGCGGGCGCAGTTGATGAGGCGCCCGCCCTTCTTCATCCAGGACAAGGTCTCGGCGTTCATGAGACGGCGGGTCTTCTCAGAGGCCGGGGCGTGCAAGGTGACAAAATCGCTTTCGCCCAGCAAAGTCCTCAAGTCAGAGAGCTCGACGCCGAGCTCTCGCGCCTGCTCGGCGGAGATGAAAGGATCCAGGGCCAGCACCGGCATGCCGAAGGCCAGCGCCCTCTTGGCCACCTCCCTGCCGATCCGGCCCAGGCCCACGATGCCCAGGGTCTTGCCCTGGAGCTCGGTCCCCATCCATTTGGCGCGCTGCCAGCGCCCGCCCTTGACGTCGGCATCGGCCTGGGCAATGTTGCGGGAAAGAGCCAGCATGAGCCCGAAGGTATGCTCGCAGGCCGCGATGGTATTGGCGGAGGGGGCATTGACCACGGCGATGCCCTTCAAGGTCGCGGCCTGAACGTCGATGTTGTCCACCCCGACCCCGGCGCGGCCGATGAGGCGCAGGTCCGGAGCCTTCTCGATCCAGGCCTTGGTGACCTTGGTCTCTGAACGCACCAGCCACGCCCCCGTCCCGGATAGGAACTTCTCGAGCTTTTCAGGAGAGGGGTGGAGCTCGTAGCAAAGCTCGATGCCGGGATGGTTCTGGAGGGACTCGAGCCCCTCCAAGTCTATCGCGTCGGTGACCAGGACCTTCATTCAGCGCTTGGAGGCGCCGGCGTGGGCGAGATGTTTTGCCAAAGCCTCGAGGCCCGCGTCCACATCCGCCCGGGTGATGTAGCCCATGTGGGCGATGCGGATGATCTTTCCCTTCAGGTGCATCTGCCCGCCCGCGATCGAGATGCGCTCCTGGCGCAGGATATCCGCGATCAAGGCGTTGCCGTCCGTGCCCTCCGGCAGGCGCAAGGCCGTGAGGATGTTGGCCGGATCCTTGGCGAACAGGGAGAGCCCGAGCTTGGCCTGGGCCTGCTCGCGGGTGTGAGCCGCGAGCTCCCCTGTCCTCTTCCACACGTTCTCGATCCCCTCCTGGCGGATAAGGCGCAGGGCCTCGGCCTGGCCCGCCACCAAGGTGACTCCGGGAGTGTAGGGGGTCTCCCGGTCGGCCAGGGATTTTTTCATGGCGCGCCAGTCGAAGTAAAAGCGGGGGAGCTTGGCGGCCTCGACCGCCTTCCAGGCCCGTGCCGAAACCGCGGCGAAGGCAAGCCCAGGAGCGTTCATGAGCCCCTTTTGGGAGCCGGTCAAGACCACGTCGAGATTCCAGGCATCGGTCTCGAGCCTCTCGGCCGCCAGGCCAGAAACGGAGTCCACGACCACGAGGGCCTGCGAGTTCTCACGGACGACGGCGGACAAGGCCTCGATGTCGTTGACCACGCCGGTCGAGGTGTCGGTGTGCTGAAGAAAAACCGCCTTCGTCCCGGGATTGGCCTTCAAAGCCTCCTTGAGGCGCTCCGGGGAGGCCGCGCGGCCCCATTCCTCGCTTATCACCGCCGGAGACAAGCCGTAGCTCTTGAGGATGGAAACAAATCGGTCCCCGAAAGCGCCGGTGGTGTGAACGAGGGGCTTATCCCCCGGCGAGAGGATATTGGCCACCGCCGATTCCATGGAGCCGGTACCAGAGGTCGTCATCATGAGCACCGTATTCTTGGTCCGATAGACGTACTGCATCTCTGCGATCACATACTCGAAAAGCCTGCCGAACTCCTCGGTGCGGTGGTGCAGAATGGGCTGGGCCATGGCCTGGGACACGGAAGGCGGCAAGGGCGTAGGGCCCGGAGTCAATAAAATGTATTTCTCGGCGCTCATGAAAGGCCTCCTGGAGGGGGGGGGATGGCGGGCCGCTGCGGCGGGCCGGGAGGCAGCCACGCCGGGCCCGAGGGCGCAGCCTTCCGCATCTCGGGAGCCGTCGCTTGGCCCAAGGCCAGACTTAGCACCTCATCCATGGCCCTGACCGGCAGCATCTTGAGCTCGGCCAGGATCTCGGCGGGGATGTCTTCCAAGTCCTTCTGGTTGAGTTCTGGGTAAAGCACGGTCTTGAGCCCCTCGCGATGGGCGGCCAGGACCTTCTCCTTGAGGCCGCCGATGGGAAGGACCCGTCCGCGCAAGGTGATCTCGCCGGTCATGGCGATGCCGGCAAGAACCGGCCGGCCGCTCATGAGGCTGGCCAAGGCAGTCGCCAGGGCGATTCCGGCCGAAGGGCCGTCCTTGGGCGTGGCCCCTTCCGGGACATGGATGTGGTAGTCCACGTCCTTGAAGGACTCGGGGGGAATTCCCAGCTCCTTGGCCCTGGCCTTGATGTAGGAGAAAGCGGCCTGGGCGGACTCGAGCATCACCGAGCCGAGCTTGCCGGTGAGCCTGAGCTCGCCCTTGCCGGGCATGGAGACGGCCTCGATGGCCATGGTGACCCCGCCCACCTCGGTCCAGGCCAGCCCGGTCGAGACTCCCACGGCGTTGAAGGAGTTGCGCTCGCGTTGGAATTTAGGAATGCCCAAGTATTGGGGCAAATTGCCCTCGTCGATTTTGACGGGCTTCTTCAAGTCTGAGGCGAAGGCCGTGGCCACCTTGCGGGAGAGCGCGGCCATCTCGCGGTCCAGGCTCCTCACCCCGGCCTCGCGCGTGTATTCTTCGATGATTCGGTCGACGGCGGTCTCCGTCACCGCCACCAGCTTGGGGTTTATCCCGTGGGCCTTGAGCTGCTTGGGCAGAAGGTGCTTGACCGCGATGAGGCGCTTTTCCTGGTGGGTGTAGCCCGCAAAGCGCAGTATCTCGAGCCGGTCCTGCAGGCTCATGGGAATCCCCTCCAGAGTGTTGGCCGTGCAGATGAACATCACCTGGGAAAGATCGAACTCGACGTCGAGGTAATGGTCGAGGAAGGCCGCATTCTGCTCAGGGTCCAGGACCTCCAGCAGGGCGGCCGCGGGGTCCCCGCGCCAGTCCATGCCCATCTTGTCTATCTCGTCGAGAAGGAATAGCGGGTTGCGGCTGCCGGCCTTGCGCAGGGACTGGATGATGCGCCCGGGAAGCGACCCGATATAGGTCCGGCGGTGGCCGCGGATCTCGGCCTCGTCGCGCACGCCGCCCAAGGACAGGCGCACGAATTTGCGGCCCATGGAGCTGGCGATGGAGCGTCCCATGGAGGTCTTGCCGACCCCGGGGGGCCCGACGAAGCAGAGAATGGGGCCCTTCAAGCCCTTGGTCAGGCGGCAGACGGCCAGATGCTCCAAAATCCTTTCCTTTATCTTCTTTAGGTTATAGTGGTCCTGGTCGAGAACGGCCTCGGCGCGCTTCAAGTCCAGGTTGTCCCGGGTGCGCTTGGACCAGGGCAGATGGGTCATCCAATCGAGGTAGGTCCTGGAGACCGTGGACTCCGGAGAATAGGGCATCATCTTCTCCAGGCGCCCCAGTTCCTTCAAGGCCGCCTCCTCCGCGGTCTTGGGCATGGCCGCCTCCTTGACGGCCTTGCGCAAATCCTCGATCTCCACCGCGAAATCGTCCTTTTGCCGAAGCTCCTTCTGGATCGCCTTCATCTGCTCCGTGAGGTAGTACTCTTTCTGGGTCTTCTCGATCTGGCTCTTGACCCGGCTGTGTATCTTCTTTTCCAAGGCCAGGATCTCGATCTCGGCCTTCAAGTACTCCAAAATCTTCTCCAAGCGCTCCTTGACATCCAAGGTCTCGAGAATGGCCTGGCGCTCCGGGGTCTTGGCCAGGGAATTGGCGGCCACGGTGTCAGCGAGCTGCCCTGGATCATCCAGGGACTTGATCGCGGTCAGGATGTCGCCCGCGGGTCTGCGGCCGAGCTTGGAGTGCTCCTCGAAAAGCTCGACGGCATGGCGCATCAGGGCCTTGAGCTCAGGGGTGGGCCGGGCGGGCTCGTCGGGATACTCGAGGCAGGCCTCCCAATACCCGTTCTCTTGGGAAAACTCGATCGCCTTGATTTTCGCGCGGGAAAGGCCCTGCAGGAAGACCTTCAAGGTGCCGTCGGGCATCTTGAGAAACTGAACGATCTCGGTCAATACTCCCATCTCGAAAAGGTCCTTGGGCTGGGGATCCTCGAGCTGCATCTCGCGCTGGGCCACCACGCACAGGAGCTTCTCTGGAACGCGCATGGCGGCCTCAAGGGCCTTCACGGATTTGGCCCGCCCCACCGACAGGGGCAGAACCATTTGCGGGAAAACGACAACGTCGCGCACCGCCAGGAGCGCCAGGCGCTGGGGGCGCTTCAAGGCTCTAGGGGAGCTCATTTCTTGTTTCCAGGCAGAACATGATCCACCAGTCCGTACGTCTTGGCCTCCTCCGCGGAAAGGTAGTAATTGCGCTCCATATCCTGGCGCAGCTTCTCTGGGCTCTGCCCGGAATGCTGGGCCAGTATGGCGATGAGTTTCTCCTTGGTCCGAGACATCTCAGCGGCCTCGATGACGATGTCGCTGGCCTGCCCGGAGAGCCCGCCCCGTATCAGGGGCTGGTGGATCATGACGCGGGCATGAGGAAGAATGTAGCGGCTGCCCTTGGCCCCCGCGGCCAAGAGCACCGCCCCGAAGGACATGGCCATGCCCATGCACATGGTGGTGATGGGAGCCTTGATATACTGCATGGTGTCGTAGACCGCCATGCCCGCGGTCACCATGCCGCCGGGGGAGTTGATATAAAGGCTGATCTCCTTCTCGGAATCCTCGGCGTCGAGGTAGAGCAGCTGGGAGATGATGATGTTGGCCGAGTCGGTGGTGACCACTCCCTCGGTCCCGCCGGCGAACACGATGCGCTCCTTGAGCAGGCGCGAGAAGATGTCGTAGCCGACGGCC
The DNA here is from genome assembly GCA_016218575.1 of Elusimicrobiota bacterium. Taxonomy (NCBI): domain Bacteria; kingdom Pseudomonadati; phylum Elusimicrobiota; species Elusimicrobiota bacterium. Next base: position 20,986 of record JACRDN010000005.1, on the reverse strand, counting down.
GAGCCCTGGTTCCACTTTTCAAGAATCGTTGGAATGATCATGGCTCCATTATAATCCTTTGGCCGGAGGCCGGCAACTGCCTACGCCTTGACTTCGGTATAGACGGCCTTCTCCTTGATGAAGGCCAAGGTCTTGCGCTCCGAGATCATTCCCACCACGGCCTCCTTGCGGTCGGAAAAGAACTTGCGGATATCCGCCTTCTTCTCCTCGCTCTCGGCCGCGGCCAGGTTCTTATCGAGCTCGGCCTGGACCTCGTCATCTAGCACCTGGAGCTTTTCCTTCTCGGCGATGGCGGGGAGAATGTAGGAGAGGCGCAGCTCGTTCTCGGCCTGGGGCCGGAGCTTGGCCTTGAGGTCTTCCAGCTGACCCGCCGGCCACTGGCCCTTGGGCCCCATGAGTTGGCGCCGGAGCTGCTCCATGCGGTGCTCGAGCTGGGCCTCCGCCAAGGAGGGAGGCAGGGGGATCTGGTTGGATTTGAGGAGAGCCTCCTCGATCTGCTGGGAGACCTCCTTCTCGGTTTTTCCGCGGCCCTCGCTCTCGATGACTTCCTTGAGCTTGGCCTTGAGTTCATCCAGAGCGCCGAAGCCCAGGTCCTTGGCGAACTCGGCGTCCAAGGCGGGCAGGACCTTACGCTTGATCTCCCGAAGCGTGGCCGAGAGGGTCACGTCCTTGCCGCCGAGCTTGACCGGGATCTGCTTGGTCTGACCGCGCTTGAGGCCCAAGAGCCCCGCGGCCAAACCCTCGAGTATCTGGTCCGAGGACAGGTCCACGAGCTCCGAGCGACCCTTCACGTTGGCCATGGGCTTGCCGTCCTGAAGGCCCTCGTAGTCGATCACGGCGTAGTGCTGGACCGCGACCGCCTCCTCCTCGGCTCTTTCCAGGCGCGCGTTGGCCTCTCGCAACTCCTCAAGCCGCGCCTGCAGGGCCTCCTCGGTGGCGGGATAGGCCTTGCGCTGGACCTTGATCTTGAGGTAGTCCTTGGGGGAGACCGCGGGGGCGGTCTCGGCGCGGACCTGGAGCCTCAGGGGCTTGCCTTCCTCGAAAGAAACGTCCTCAACCGCGGGTGCCACCACCGGCCTTATCCGGAGCTCCCGCAGGGCCTCCGGGACGTGCTTGCGTATGAGGTGGTCGAGGGCCTCCTCACGGGCATGGCCGATGAACTGCTTCTTGACCAAGTCCAGGGGCGCCTTGCCGGGACGAAATCCCGGAACCCGGGCGCGCTGCTGGATCCTCACCAGGAAGTTCTGGGTCTCGTCCTCGACATGCGCCGCGGGGATCTCCACGGAGATCGAGACAAGGCACCCATCCTCCTTGAGCTTCTTAAACTTGACCTTCTTGGCTGTGTCCAGAACGCTGAATAATCCCATGACGAGACCCCCTGCGAACTCGAATTAAAAACGGCAAAGATCAAAAAAAACGCAAAGCCCCCACGCGCAGCTTCCCTCCCCCATGGGGGAGGGAAGCGACTGGGCAAGGGGGGACTCGAACCCCCAAGGCCTCTCGGCCACACGGTCCTAAGCCGTGCGCGTCTGCCAGTTCCGCCACCTGCCCGTGTAGCAAGCCTCTCACGCGGAGAGGCGCGCGGCTATAATAAAAACGCCCACACCCTAGCGGGGATATGGGAGAAATTCGGGCCAAATTCTATGGGCTATATAGGACTCGAACCTATAACCTTGTCCTTAAGAGGGACCTGCTCTACCAATTGAGCTAATAGCCCAACAATTGATTATACAAAAATGTGGCGCTCCAAAAAAGGCGCACCGGCGAGGCCGACTTATCCACCAAAACTTCGCGGGAAACTTTTGGGGATATCTTTGCAACGGCTTAGGAAGCGACTTTCAGCACGACCTTGCCCGTAACGCGGCGCGCTTGGTTCTCGTCCTGGGCCGCGGCGGCCGCCTCAAGCGGTCGTTCCAAGATATGGGGAGGCCGAACCCTCCCCTCCTCAATAAGGCGGGCAATCTGGGACAGCTGGGATCCGTTCGGAGCGACGAAGACGAATCCGGATTTGAGCTTTCTGGCCGCGGCGAGCTTCTGGTCAGGCTCGTCAACGATGCTGACCAGCCGCCCTCCTTCCTTGGCCGCGGCGAAGATTTTGACGAGGCTGTCGCCGCCCACGCAGTCCAGGACCACGTCCACCCCTTGGGGATGGACGCGGCGCGCCGCCTCGGCGGGGTCCTCAAGCGCGTAATCTATGGCCTCCTGGGCCCCGAGCTCCCTTAAGTAGCCGTGTTTTGTCCGGCTCGCGGTGGCGAGGACCTCTGCGCCGGCCGCCCGCGCGAACTGGATGGCCAGGCTTCCAACGCCGCCCGCGCCGGCCAGAATCAGGACGCTTTCCCCGGCCCTGAGCTCGGCGAAATCGAACAAGGCCTGCCAAGCCGTGAGCCCCACCAAAGGGATAGCCGCGGCTTGGGCGAAGTCCAGGTTTTTCGGCATCGCGGCCGCGGCGGATGCCTCCACCGCCACATACTGGGCATAGGTTCCCCACCGAACGACGGGCTTGCGGCAATAGGCGAATACGCGATCGCCCGCCTTGAACCCCTTCGCCGCGGGCCCGACCGATTCCACGGTTCCGGCCGCGTCCCAGCCCGGAATGAGCGGGAATTGATGCGGGATGAAATCCTTCAAGTACCCCTCTCGAATCTTCCAATCTACGGGATTGACCGAGGCATAAGCCACCTTGACAAGAACTTCCGCAGGAGCCGTAGCCGGCTTCGGAACATCCATGAGCTTCAATTGCTCAGACCCGCCGAATGATTCTATCACCATCGCTTTCATGTTTCGTTCTCCCAATTCATTTGCCCGGAATCCGCGGCCCAAGATAAGCCGGCCAATAGCAGCAGCAAAAGAACTCGCGCTATTTTTCAAGAATAGCATCTTATATTATGGCCGCCCCAGGGTCCAAAGGTCCATGCCGCGGCCGGTAAAGGGCCTAGGCTGGCCTGGGACTTGTCCCGCGCCCATGGAGGAGCCCGTAACAACTTAGACATTGACGCCTTTGGCGCGGCTGTTATACTTCAGGCATGCGCTACTGGGTATTCCAAAACAATCAAGTTCTGGGCCCCTACGAGCCCGATGATCTCTCCCATCTGCCCTCTTACTCCGGGGAGGCCTTGGTTTGCCCGGAAGGGCGCAAGGGAACCAATATGGGAGATTGGCAGAGAGCGTGCCTGGTGTCCGAGCTCTCTGTGTCCTTGGTGAAGGCCCGGGAGTTGGCCTCGGCGCTCAAGGAGCCCGCCGGAGCCGGAGCGTGCGGGCGCCTGCCGCCGGAGCACACCCTCAAGGATTTGGCCGCGCTCGGAAGCCTTCAGGAAAAATTCTCGCTTCTAGAGGGAACCGTCTCCCAGCTCCAGGAGGAGCTGCGCCTCAAGGAGGGGGAAGTCCACTCCCTTCAGAAGGAATTCAACGACAAGCTCGCCCAAGCCCAGGAGCTGGCTCTCAAGGTGGGAGCCTTGGAGGAGAAGCTGTCCTCGGCTGGAAGCTGGAAGGAGAGCCTCGACAAGGTCTCCGCCTCCCAGGATGATTTTCTTTCCACCATTAAACGGCAGAACGAGACCATAGAGGAACTCACGCGCAAGATGGCGGAGCTCAAGGCCGCCCCGCCCCCCGTTCCCACGGAGCCGGCTCCGGCGATTGGCGCGCCGGCGCTCATGAGTTTCGAGCCCGCGTCCGGTGCGCAGTCCATGGAGACCAAGGCGTTTCCCGGGCCGAACCTTCCCCCCTTGACCCCGACCTTGCCGCCCCTGACCGGCCCGGCCAGAGCGGAGGAATCCTTCGCGCCGCCCAAGCCCCAACTGCCCGAGCCCATGGGGCCACAAACATCTCCCGTGGCGCCTAAGAAAAAGGGCGGGGCCAAGGCCGCGCTGGCGGCCGTGTCCGTCGTCACGCTCTTGGCGGGGGGTTTTTTGCTCGTGAATAAGCGGCCAAAGAAATCGGCCGAGCCCCAAACGCTTCCCGAGGGGCTCCAGACCCTCGGGAAAGAAATCGACGCCTCCCCGATGCCCCCTGCCACCCTAGATGCTGCAGGGGTTCATCCCCCCGCACCCCAGGCCCAACAGCCCGAAGCGGACGTCGATCAGCAAAAGCAGGCGGCCGTCGAAGTGGTCAAAACCTGGCCTCTTCCCGACGCGAGTAAGACCGTGGGCGAGACTCTCGAGGCCGCGGCCCCGGCGGGCGGCAACCTGAGCCCGTGGCTGGCGGAGAAAATCAAGGAGGACATTTTCCAGGTTAATTTCTATGCGACCTCCGGGGAAGGCGGCGGCAACCGCCCCTACGCTTTCGAGGTGCACCTGGGTGACAAGAAGGTGTTCGCCCAGAACGCCGCGGCGCAAGAAATACTCTCCGGGAAGGTATCCGCCCCGAAGGTGCTCAAAGCATCACCCTTTCAGGCGGCCACGCCCGCGCGGCGCCGGACCGCCCGAGAAGCGCCCCGACGGAGACTGACCAAGAAGGAGGACGCCAAGAAGAGCCTTGACGAGCTTCTCCTTCCGGGCGCTCCCGGCAAAGCCGATTTCGAGGAACCCTCCCAGGCTCAGCCCCCCAAGCCCGCCACCGAAAAGAAGGCCGCGGGCGGCGGAGAAGACGAGCTCTTGGACGAAGTGCTCAAGCCCTAAGGGCCTAAGGGCATGTCCCAGCAGCACCTCATCAAGCTGGTGCAGGAAAAAGCCTCCGCCATCGCGGACCGCGCTCGGGCCTCCCAGAGCCGGGCCGACGACATCCTGTTCCGTTCCCAGCAGGTGGCCAACGCTCTCAAAAACGGTTTTCCTCTGCGCGACAGGGGCTTCGGCGACGATTTGCAGGTATTCCGCAAAATTCTCAAGACTTTGGCCGCCGATGTCGTGGAAATACCAAACTTCATGGCGCGCCTGGAGCGCACGGCCCGCTATGAAGAAGATGCGATCAAGGCGGCCCAAGCCCTGTTCAGGGACATCAGCGTCCTCCAGAGGGAAATACGGGGGCTCCAAGAAAAGGCCCTCATGGCGCACCAAAACATCCGCAACTCGCCGTTCTTCACGGATTCCATCTACCTGATGCTCGAGATCGAAAAGATGATCGAGAAGACGGACCTGCTTCCCGCCTACGCGAACAAAATCCTGATCGCGATCAGCAGCCCTTCCTCTTGAAGGACAAAAGTGCTAAAGAATACCATGGAATGGCTCTTGAGTCTTCTCACCAAGCCGCGCTATCTCCTTTGCGCGGCCGCGCTCGTTCTGGCCCTGCGCTATCAATCTTTTTTCACTGGGAATTTCGCCAAGCTCTACCGACAATGGCGCTACCCTCCCCAAGGAGAGGCCCCAGCGGCCGGGGCGGACATCCTCAAGGAGATAGACGAGCAGGCTTCGCGCAAGGTCGCGGCGAAATACCGCGCCGTGACGGCTTTGCTCGATAAGGCCGCCGCCAAGGGCGCGAACGTGGGAGCCTTGCGCGCCCAAGCCGACCGGGCCTTGGCCTACAACGCGCCTGGCTCCCGGAAAAAGGCCTTGGATCTCCTGTCCGAGATCGCGGGGAAACTGCCGCGGCAGGGACCTCGGTACGCGCCCGCCGATCCATCGGAGGATGATTTGCTCATCCCCCAGGACGCATCGCGGCGGGAAGTGGCGACGGGCGGGCGGGCGCTTAAGCGCAAAGCCGCGCGAAAAAAGGGCGGGCGATGAGCTGGAGAGCCCTGGCACTTTGCCTCGCCGTCTCGGCCCCGACCGCGGCCCAGAACCAGGCCTTATCCCTCAATGAAACGGCGTGGGAAAACCTCTCCCAGGGCAAGGCCAAGGAGGCCGCCGATCATTTCAAGCAGGCCCTAGAGCGTTCAAGCAGTTCCGGGCAGCAAGCCCAGGCGCGCCTGGGCCTGGCCCTTACGGCCCTCAAGCAGTCCAAGCCTGACTTGGCGCTGGAGGAACTGCGCCAGGCTCTCTCCAATGGACCCTACATTCTTCCCGCGGCCTATCTGCAGATCGCGCGCATCCACGCCAAGCGCGGGGAAACCAAGGCCGCCCTATCCTATCTGCGCCAAAGCCTCGAACTCGACCCAGGCAATGTACAGGCCTTGAAGGAAATGGCGGGCCTCTATGGCCTTATTAAGGAAAAAGCCGCAGCCTGGCGGCTTTACCAGCAGGTTCTAGCCCTGGACCCCGCCGATGACGAGGCCCTTCGGGCCGCGGGGCGGCTGGCCAAGGAGATGCCGGACGTCGAGAAGTACCGGTCAGTCCGGAGGCTCAACCGGCCGCTTCTGGCGGCCCAGGCCCCGGAAAAGAGCAGACCGACCGGAGAATTGATCCGCGTCGGGCTTTTCAGCTCGCCGAAGGGAGTCCCAGGCGCTCTGCGCTCCTTGCGATTGACCTCCAACTCGCCGTTCGAGATCATGATCGGCTCCTCCGCGGTGCTGGCTCAAGGGGAAGCCTATGAGGGGTGGGAAGCGCGCTTGGCTCCGGATAACGAGGCCGTCGAGCTGCGCGATTCCGGACGAAACCTCAGGGCCTCTAGCCGGGAGCCCTTGCGCCTAGTGCCCCTGCGCCGCCCCGGCTCCTTCCTTCTCCAAGAGGCGCGCCTGGAAGGGGAGCAGCCCGCCGACCCCGGGGACCGGGAGCTGCGCGGGTACATCGAGCTTCGACCCCAGGCCGGGGGATTTTACGCCGTCAACGAGCTGCCCTTCTCGGAATACCTCTACGGAGCCGTGGGAGCGGCCTTGCCGCCCGGAAGCCCGGCCGAGGCCTACAAGGCCCAGGCAGTGGTCTGCCGCAGCCTCGCCCTATGGCTCAAGTCCCGGTCCAAAGCCGGCCTGTCGGCCGCGAGCGCCGACCTATGCGATTCTGCCGTATGCCAGAAATACATCGGGGTGAGCGCCGAGATGAGGGAGGCCAGCCAAGCCGTGGACGCCACGCAAGACCTGGTCTTCGCCTTCGAGGGCCACCTGGTCCCGGCCTTCTACCATGAAAACTGCGGAGGCACTACGGAGCAAGGCGGGCAAGATCTGGCGCATCTGGCCTCGGTGCGCGATGGCTCCGCCTCGCCCAAGCCCGATGCCTTGCCGGACAACTTCGAGGCCTGGGTCCGCGAGGCCCCGCCGCGGGATATTTTTTGCCAAGCCGGCCGCTCCATCCCGATCGCTCAATCACGCTGGATCCGATTCATTAAAGTCTCGGAGCTGGAGAGGAGAGCGAACATGATCGGGGAAGTCGGCTCCATCAAGGCCCTCGCGGTCACCGAACGAAGTCCGGGCGGGCGCGTTCGCCGCCTCGAGATACGCGGCAGCCGAGGCTCCGCGTTCTTGGAGGGCGAGAAGGCGATAGCGGACTTCCTGTCTCCCGGCTCGCTGTCCTCGACTTTGTTCAGCCCCGGTCCGGTCATCTCCATTCCAGAGCCCTCCATCGTGCTCTGGGGCGCTGGCTCTGGCTCGGGTTTGGGCCTCTGTCAGGCGGGGGCCATGGCCTTGGCCCAGCAGGGCCGGGATTGGAGGGCGATCCTCGCGCATTATTTCCCGAGGCTCAAGATCGAGAAACGGCCGTGAAGCGGCTCAAAGTCTTCCACATCATCACCCGCCTGGACCTGGGAGGCGCCCAGCAGAACACCCTTTACACCGTATCCCACCTCGATCCAGCGCGCTTCGAGCCTTGGCTCATTTGCGGTCGGGGGGGGATGCTGGACCAACAGGCTCTCTCGCTCCAGGCCCGGAGACCCTCCTGGAGCCTTCGCTTCCTGGAGGGCCTAGAGCGGGAGATTCATCCCTTGAAGGACGTCCTGGCCTTCCTCGAGCTCGTCAACCTGTTCCTGAGCGAGAGGCCCGACGTGGTGCATACCCACAGCTCCAAGGCCGGCATCCTCGGGCGCCTGGCCGCGGCGATGGCAGGAGTTCCGGCCATCGCGCATACCTACCACGGCTTCGGGTTCCACGATTATCTTCCTCCACGCCGCAAGGGCTTCTACGTCCGCCTCGAGAGGCTATGCGCGGGCTTGAGCCGCGCCTTGATTTTCGTGTCGAAGGCCAACCAGGACTACGCCCGGAGCCATGGGTTGGGAGATCCCGGCCGGTACGCCCTCATCCGCTCGGGAGTCGAGCTCTCCCGCTGGCCGGCCGCCGACATCGACCGGACCGCCAAAAAAAAATCCCTGGGGGTGGGAGTGCACAAGCCCCTGATCTCTTCGGTGGGAAATCTCAAGCCCCAGAAAAATCCGGGGGACTTCGTGTCCATGGCCGAGACCGTCCTGCGCTCTTTCCCGGAGGCGGAGTTCGTTTTCGTGGGTGACGGCCCCTTAAGATCACGCCTGGAATGCCGAATACTCGCCTCGGGACTGGGAAACCGCCTGCGCCTGCTCGGTTGGCGCCGGGACGTGCCTGAGATACTGGCCGCCTCAGACGTCTTCGTGCTTACCTCCCTGTGGGAAGGGCTTCCCCGGGCGTTGGTCGAGGCCATGAAGTCGGGTCTTCCCTGCGTCTGCTACGCGACCGACGGGGTGAAAGACTTGATCCAGGACGGCATCAATGGATTCTCCGCCCCTCCGGGAAACGTCCACCTCCTGGCCGAGAGGGTCGTGGAACTTCTCAAGGACGAGCCCAGGCGCAAGGATTTGGGAAACCGCGCCAGCCGGACCATCTCCGAGGAATTCGACATCGACAGGATGGTCGAAGCGCAGGAGCGGCTCTATGAGCGGCTCTTCTGAGTATTTCCGAAAACCCCTGGGCCTGGCCTTGTCAGGCGGAGGCGCGCTCGGCTGCTGGGAGGCCGCCGCCCTGCACGCCTTCGAGAGAGCGCGCGGCCCGGCCTTCGACTCCGTTCTCGGATTCAGCGCCGGAGCCTTGGCTGCGGCCGCCTACGCTCAAGACCGCAGCGAGACGGCGCTCTCGCGCTGGAAGCGGATCGACGGTCATATCCTGCGATTCTCTCCACGTCTGTGGCCCCTCTCGCTCTGCTCGGACCGCCCGGTATGGGAACAGGTGGATTACGCCCTGGACGACTCAGCGGCCCAGAAGCGGACTCGCTGCCGTCTGGCCGTGATCTCGACGCGCTTGCGGAGCGACAGACGGGTCTACGCGCTTTTCCACCCGGAGGGACCTTGGGACGCGCCGCTCTCCCGCCACTTGGCGGCGAGCTGCTCCGTTCCCCTGATTTTTCCTCCGGTCGAGGTCGAATTCCAGGGAAGCCGTGAACGTCTTTTCGACGGAGGAGTTCCCTGCGCCGAGCCATTGAGCTTCCACCCCCTTTCCCCGTGCCGCGATGTCATCGTCATTGAGGTGGTCCGGCCCGATGAACGGAGCCGCGTTCGCCATGGGATCGCCGCGCGCTTGGATCAGAAAGGCCGGCAAACCCTGATAACATTGATGGGCCAGGGAATAGCCTCCTTGAAGAGTATCCCGGAGCCGCCCCGTATTTTCAGGCTTTTCCCATCCCAAGTTTTGGACTTCGGCATGCTGGACTTCAATGGCTCCAACATCTCCCGCGCCATCTCCCTGGGCGCCCGGGACGCCCACGACTTCATGAGCAACCCCAGCCGCTATCTGGCATGACATGAAGTCCAAGCTCTTGACCGTCGCCGCCCTCGCGGCGATGCTGGCCGGGCACGCGGCCCTGCGCTGGCACGGCCTGGCCCTTCCCATGACCTGCGACGAGGGGGAATACGCCTACGAGGCGCGCCTCATGATGCAGGGTGGGCTTGCCTACCGCGACGCCTACAATCAGAAGCCTCCGGCGGTATTCTTCATCTACCGCCTGGCCTACGGATTCTCCCTATGGCCCAACGCCCCGCGGGTGGCCGCCCTGATAAGCTCCTGGGCCACCATGGCATTCCTCTTTTGGACCACCCCGGCATCATGGAGCCCCTGGGCGCGGCTAGCGGCCCCGGCGTTCTTCGCGGTGCTCTCCCCCGCGCCCATCGGGGACATGGGGTTCACGGCGAACACGGAAGTCTTTCTGTGCCTGGCGATGGCGATATGCGCCTGGGGCGTGAAAAAAAGTTGGGCCGCGCGCGCGCCTTGGCCATGCCTGGGACTGGCCGGACTTGCCGCGGGCGGGGCTCTCATGACCAAGCCCACCTGCGCTTGGAGCGTCCTCGGCTTTCTGGCCTTGACCTGCTGGGGAAAGGCGCTGCGGTGGAAGGCGAAGGCCGCGGTTCTTTATCTCGCCGCGACTGCCGTAGCACCCGCAACCCTCGCCGCCTATTTTTGGCTCAGGGGAGGCCTCGGAGATTTTCTCGAGCAGGCTTTTTGGCGAAACCTCGATTACGTCCGCGTCATGGCAAATGGACCGGCCTTGGCGCTCCAAGGCCGGTGGCTTATCGGGACCTTGCTGCCGCAATTCCTGAGAGGACTTTGGCCCATTTATCTTTCGGCCCTCGTTGGGCTTTACGCGGCGGGCCCGCGCCGTCCGGAAGAGCGCCTGGCCGCGGTTTGGCTTGGCACGAGCCTCCTTGGAATAGGGGCGGGTTTTTATTTTTTTCCACACTACTTTCTACAAGCCGCTCCGGCCATGGCCTTGGCGGCGGCGGGAGGGCTGCAGGAAGCAGGGGCGAGCAAGAACTCACTTCTCCAAAGAACGGCGCCCCTTCTTCTTGCCGCGGCACTCCTCTATCCGGTATGGGACCGGCGCGACATATACTTCCAGGCCTCGCCGCAAGTCGCTGCGAGGCGACTACTTTACCCCAACCCCCTTTACGAATCCTACCCTATCGCGGCCTACATCCGCAAGCACTCGCGCCCGACGGACAGCATTTACGTCTTCGGCTCCGAGCCCCAGATATACATACACTCCCAGCGTCGGGCCGCGACCCGGCATATCACGTCCTATCCCCTGACTTTGTTCCCCAGAGGAGAGCGCGATTACCTCCAGGAAATGCGGGACTTGGAGAGAGCCCGCCCGAAATTCATCGTCTACAGCGGCCAGCCCTCGTCGAACTTGATTTTCTCGCCTTGGGGGGAGATGTTCCAGCAAGCCATGCGGGAATTCCTGTCGCGCGAGTACCGCTTGGCGGGAGAGGTCGAAGTGTCCCCGGAGCCCTCTGCCTTCACCACGCTCCGGCTTCTCTCAGGAAGGCCGGACTGGTCCCGGGAAAACACGCTGTATTTATTCCAGTTGCGCGGTTAAATAACCGGGCCGCGCTCCCTGGCCGGAAGATATCCACCGAACTTCGCCGCGAAGTTCGGTGGATATCTTTTAGATAGCCCCGCTCTGGAATCGAAGCTCCATGGAGTGAGGCAGGGGGCGCAGGTTCTTTATCCGCCTCGGCGACTTCATCCTGCTGACGAGTCCAGACAAAAATGCTAGTATGTGCAAAATTTGAGGTTTTTATCAGAGGGAGGGTGATCATGGCAAGCTACAAGAAGATCAACGTTCCGGCGCAGGGCGAGAAGATCGAATTGAAGGGGGGCAAGTTGTCCGTCCCTGATCGCCCCATCATCCCTTATTTCCCCGGCGACGGCACTGGCCCGGACCTCTGGCGCGCCACCCAGGTGGTGCTCGACGGCGCCGTGGAAAAGGCCTACGGCGGCAAGAAAGCCGTCGCCTGGATGGAGGTCTCGGCGGGCCTGACGGCACTCCAGAACTACGACAAGGACACCGTTCTCCCCCAGGAGACCTTGGACGCCATCCGCGAGTTTCGCGTGGCCATCAAGGGCCCCCTCACCACCCCGGTCGGCAGCCACCGCTTCGTGTGCCTGGTCTGCTCCGCGGAACAGAACGAGGCGGGCGGCAAGCGCCCCGAGAAATGCGTGAAATGCTCCTCGGAGTGGGTGACTCCTCGCTTTCGCTCGGTCAACGTGGGCCTCCGGCAGAAGCTGGACCTCTACGCCTGCGTGCGCCCGGTGCGCTGGTTTACCGGAGTGCCCTGCCCGGTCAAGGAGCCCCACAAGTTCAACATCGTGATCTTCCGCGAGAACACCGAGGACGTTTACGCGGGAATCGAGTTCGAGTACGGCACCCCGGAGCAGAAAAAAGTTTACGAGTTCCTCACGAAGGAAATGGGCAAGAAGTTCAACCCGGACTCCGGCATCGGCATCAAGCCGATCTCCCTTACCGGCAGCAAAAGGCTGGTGCGCATGGCGATCCAGTACGCCGTGGACCACAAGAAGCCCTCGGTCACCATGGTCCACAAAGGCAACATACAGAAGTTCACGGAAGGGGCCTTCCGGGACTGGGGCTACGAGGTGGCCCGCGACGAGTTCCGCGACAAGATCGTCACCGAGGCAGAGCTTTGGGACAACCACGGCGGCAAGATGCCGGCCGGAAAGGTCCTCGTCAAGGACCGCATAGCCGACCAAACCTTTCAGCAGCTCCTCCTGCGCCCCGACGAGTACAGCGTGCTCGCCACCCCGAACTTGAACGGGGATTACATCTCGGATGCGGCCGCGGCCCAGGTGGGCGGGCTCGGCATCGCCCCCGGCGCCAACATCGGCGACGGCGTGGCGGTCTTCGAGGCGACACACGGCACCGCTCCCAAGTACACCAACAAGGACATGGTCAACCCCGGCTCCTTGATCCTCTCGGGGGTCATGATGCTCGAGCACCTGGGCTGGCAGGAGGCGGCCGACCTCATCGTCGCGGCCTTGGAGAAGACCATCCAGAACAAGACGGTGACCTACGACCTCGAGCGGCAGATGCAGGGGGCCAAGAAGCTCAAGACCTCGGAGTTCGGGGCCGAGATCGTCAAGAACATGGCGGTCCGCGCGCCAGCCCTCTCGCGATAAATGCTCGTTACGAAATAAGTGCCAGAAACGGTCGCGCTGAGCGTACTGGTCCCCGTCTATAACGAGGGGGAAAACATTCCCGGAGTGGGGGAAGAGCTCTCCCAGGCTCTCGCGGAATTACAGCTCGAGCACGAGGTGCTCTTCATCGACGACGGCTCGACCGATGACACCTACTCCCAGATCAAGAATCTCCTGGCGCGCCACCCCCGCTTCAAGGCCGTGAAACTGGGCCGCAACGCGGGCCAGACCGCGGCACTCTCCGCCGGAATCAAATACAGCCGGGGCAGGCTCATCGCCTGCCTCGACGGCGACGGGCAGAACGACCCGCGCGAGCTCAAGAAAATGCTCGCCAAGCTCGAGGAAGGCTTCGACGTGGTGAGCGGCTGGCGCAAGGACCGCAAGGACCCCTGGCTGTCCCGACGCCTGCCCTCCCAAGTCGCCAACGGCTTTATCTCCATGGTGACGGGAATTCATCTCCACGACTACGGCTGCACCCTCAAGCTCTACCGGGCCGAGTACTTGAAGCCCCTGCGCCTCTACGGCGAGATGCACCGCTTCGTGCCGGCCTTCACCGGCTTCTTGGGCGCGCGGATCGCAGAGATCCCGGTCAACCACAGGCCGCGTCTCAAGGGCTCCTCAAAATATGGGATTTCCCGAACGTTCAAGGTGCTCCTCGACCTGCTCACCGTTAAGTTCATGGACGTCTACATGGCCAAGCCCATCTACCTTTTCGGAGGGGGAGGCCTGCTCATGGGATTGCTGGGCTCGGCCCTGGCCGGGGTCACTCTGTACAACAAGTTTTTTAGGGGCATCTACGTGAAAGATCAGCCCCTCTTCCAGATCTCGATCTTCTTCGCCCTCATCGGCATACAGCTGATCCTCTTGGGGCTTTTGGCCGAGATCCTGGTGCGGGTTTACTTCGACATCAAGGACAAACCCGCCTACTTCGTGAGGGAAACCTTGGGTTTCAGCCGCGATGGATATCTCTAGATACGACATCAGGAGTCTCACGCCCCAGGGGCGCTGGGAGTTGAAGACGGACCTGGAGCCTGAAATGTTCCAGGACGTCCTGGAGGGCCAGGCAAAGCTCGATGCTCCCCTTCACGTCGACCTCGCCTTTCACGTGAAAGGCGAGGTATTGCTCTACCGCGGTTTCGTTGCAGGCCGGTGGGAGTTGGAGTGCTGCCGATGCCTGGCTTGGCAGACTTTCCCTTATACCGCGAAAATAGAGGGCTCCTGCCCGGCCTCGGAGACCATCCTGGACGCGGCCGAGGATGTGCGCCAGGCTTTGGTCTTGGCCCTGCCCCTGAAGTCCTGCTGCAGACCCGACTGCCGCGGACTCTGCCTCAGATGCGGGGCCAATAATAACGCAACCCCTTGCGGTTGCCCTCTCCCATAAATGCTAAAATTATCAAAGTTTTTCAAGGAGCCCTGATATGCCCAATCCAAAAAGGAAGCACACGCGTTCCCGCCGTGACAGCCGCCGCTCGCAGAACTGGAAGCTGGAGCGCCCCGCGCTCGCACCCTGCTCCAACCCGGCCTGCGGGAAGCTGAGGAGGCCTCATACGGTCTGCCCTCACTGCGGCAGCTACGGCGGGCAGATAGCCGTGGCCCCCAAGCAGAAAAAGTCCAAGGGCCAAGACTCTTCGGGAGATCAGAAGTAGCGGGGTCAAGCCTCTCGCGGCGGCGCCGAAAATGAGTTATGATGGTGCCGTCGGCGCGCTTCACGCCGCAACAGTCCGCAAGGAGAGAGCTATGAGTCCAGAAACAGCCGTTCAAACTCAAGCCCCGTCCGTCCGACGGCTCACGGGGAAGGTCGCCATCGTCACTGGAGCGGCGCAGGGCATTGGTCTGGCCATTTCCGATCTTTTCTGCCGGGAAGGCGCTAGCGTCGTGATGGTCGACATCGATTTCGCCGCGGTCGAACAATCGGCCAAGAAGCTTGAGGCTTCGGGCGCCAGAACCCTCGGCCTCAAGGCCGACGTCACCCGCCACGAGGATTGCGAGGCCGTCGTCAAGGCCGCCTTGGATAAATTGGGGAAAATTGATATATTGGTCAACAATGCCGGCATCACGCGCGACAACCTGGTTCTCAGAATGTCGGAGGCCGATTGGGACCTGGTCCTCGACGTCAACCTCAAGGGGGCCTTCAACTTCACCAAGGCCGCGCTCCGCCCGATGCTCAAGGCGCACTCGGGCCGGATCGTGAACATCGCCTCGATCGTCGGGGAGGAAGGAAACGGCGGCCAGGCCAATTATTCGGCCTCCAAAGGCGGCCTCATCGCCATGACCAAATCCTGCGCCAGGGAGTTCGCCTCGCGCAACATCCTGGTCAACGCCGTGGCCCCGGGATTCATCAAGACGCGGCTTACCGAGGTCATCCCGGAGGCCGAGAAAGCCAAGCTCATGAACAAAATTCTTCTGGGCAGAATGGGAGAGCCCATAGACGTCGCCCGCGCCGTGCTTTTCCTGTCGTGCGAGGAGTCGTCTTACGTGACTGGCCACGTGCTCAACGTCAACGGCGGCGGGTACATGTGACGCGCTGGGGCAAATAGAGAGACAAGGAGGACAAGGACATGGCGGACACCAACGTCGCAGATCGGGTAAAGCAAATCATCGTGGAGCAGCTGGGTGTGGACGCTGCCGAAGTGACTCCCCAAGCCCATTTCGTCAACGACCTGGGGGCCGACTCCCTCGACACCGTGGAGCTCGTGATGGCTCTCGAGGAGGAGTTCGACACCGAAATCCCCGATGAGCAGGCCGAAAAAATCCAGACCGTGGGCCAGGCCATCGATTACATCCAGGCGCACGCAAAAAAATAGACCCCACGGGCGGACGCAAATGTGCACAAGCCTCTAGAGGAGGTCCTAGGCCATCATTTCAGGAATCCGGAATTGCTCAAGGAAGCCCTGTCCCATAAATCCTACGCTTCCGAGACCCAGTCCGGAGTCTGCAATGAGCGCCTCGAGTTCTTGGGAGACAGCATTCTGGCGGCCGTCGTGGCTCATCAGCTTTACGATGACTATCCGCTGGAGGATGAGGGCCGACTTTCCAAGAAAAAGTCGCAGCTGGTCTCCCGGCCAAGCCTGGCCCATTGGGCCGCGGACCTCAACCTCGGAGCCTACCTCTATTTAGGGATAGGGGAGGAAAGCTCCGGAGGCAGGGCCAGGCAGAGCCTCCTGGCCAACGCCATCGAGGCCATCATCGGGGCGCTTTATCTGGACGGAGGCTACCAGGCCGTGGCCCGCTTCATACGCCAGTGGTGCGCTGGGCGGCATGCCCACCTCAAGGAAACAGACTACAAAAGCCGCCTGCAGGAAGTCCTCCAGAAGAAGCATAAGGTGCCGCCTTCGTACGAGATGATCCATGCCGTCGGCCCGGATCACGACAAGACGTTCCAGATCGTGGTCCACATGGGCAAGAGAATATTGGGAAGAGGCTCGGGGAAAAGCAAGAAGGACGCGGAGCAGTCTGCCGCGTGCAACGCTTTGGAACAGATGCATTTGGGGGAGAATTAAAATGGACTACGACTTGACGGAATCGCAAAGAGATATCATCGGCCTGGCCTATCAAATCGCCCAGCAGAAGGTAAAGCCCGTCCGCGAGCATTACGACGCCACCGAGGAGGAGTTCCCCTGGCCAGTGGTCGAGGAAATCCGCAAGGCCGACCTTTTCGGGGTGTACCTCCCCGAGGCCTACGGGGGGCTGGGAGGGGGGACCTTGGAGCTCGTCTTGGTGACCGAGCAGCTCTCACGCGCCTGCGCGGGGATCGCGCTGGCCGTGGCCGCCTCGGGACTATGCGCCATCCCGATCCTTTTGTTCGGCAATCCTGGTCAGAGGAAGAAATGGCTCACCGACATCGCCTCCGGCAAAAGACTCGGGGCCTTCACCATCACCGAGCCCTCTGCCGGGTCAGACGCCACGGCCACCAAATGCACGGCACGCCTCGATGGAAGCCACTACGTCCTCAACGGCATCAAGAACTTCTGCTCCAGCGGCCACGCCGCCGAAATCTACACTTTGTTCGCCTCGACCAACCCCGCCCGGGGGGCCAGGGGCATTTCCGCCTTCGTGGTCGAGAAAGGAACCCCCGGGTTCACCTTCGGCAAGAAGGAGACCAAGATGGGCATCCGCGCCTCACCGACCTATGAGCTCGTCTTCAACAACTGCCGGATCCCCAAGGAGAACCTCCTTTATAGGGAAGGCTACGGGCTCTTCGTCGCTCAGAACACCTTCGACATGTCCCGCCCGGGGGTCGCCTCCCAGGCCTTGGGCTTGGCCCAAGGGGCCCTGGACGAGACCTTGGCCTACATCCGTGTGCGCAAGCAATTCGGACAGACCATCGCGAGCTTCCAGGCCATACAGCACATGCTGGCCGATTGCGCGACCTCGATCGAAGCCTCCCGGGCCCTTCTCTACAGCACGGCCCGCGCCATGGATAAAGCCTTGAAGCCCGCCATCGTGAAGGCCCTGGAGGGGGGAACCATCGTGTTCGACGAGATGAACGCCTTGGAGGTCAAGCGCTGGACCAAGGAGTCCGCCATGTGCAAGGTGCTCTGCTCCGACACCGCCATGAAGGTTACGACCGACTGCGTCCAAATGTGCGGCGGCATCGGCTACATGAGGGACTTCCCCGTTGAGAAATTCATGCGCGACGCCAAGATCACTCAGATCTACGAGGGCACCAACCAAATCCAGAGAAATGAGATCGCCATGATGATAATCAAGGAAGCCGCGTCCAAGGCGCGGGAGGCCGTGGCCGCTTGAGCATGGAATTCCTGCGCTGCTCCCGCTACCATTCCGGAGGGAGCGGGCCGAATCTGAAGGCGACCTTGCTGGGCAAGACCCCCCGCTACGCGCCAGACAGATCTTTCGACACTCTCCACGTGCGCCTGGAGCTCGAAATAGACTTCGCCGCGCGCTCGGCGGCCGGGCTGTGCGCGACTCGGGTCAAAGCCTACAGGGACGGAGTCCGCTCCCTGGAATTCGACGCGGTGGACCTCTCCGTCTCCTCGGCCGCAGTGGACGGCAGGCCCGTGAAAATCCGCCGGGAGAAGGAAAAGCTCGTCCTGCCCCTCCCGCGCCCCTTGAGCGCGGGCCAGGAGGCAGAGGCCGTGGTCCGCTACCGGGTCGTCCGTCCCAAGGCCGGGCTCCACTTCGTCTATCCCGGCCCGCACAACCCTAAGAACCCCGTCCAAGTCTGGAGCCAGAGCCAGCCAGAGGACGCCCGGTATTGGTTCCCCTGCCACGACAGCCCTCACGAGAAGGCCACCTCCGAGCTCAAGATCACGGTGCCGGAGGGCTTCCGCGCCGTCTCGAACGGAACCTTGGCCGAAACCGTGACGCGGGGAAAAAAAATCAGCTACCACTGGAAAATGCTCCAGCCGCACTCCCTCTACCTCATAAGTCTCGCGGCCGGAAAATTCGCCGAGATAGAGGAGCGCTGGGAGGACATCCCCGTCACCTATTACTGCGAGAAGGGCCGGGAACGGGATGCCCGGCGGGGCCTGGGGAAAACCCCCAAGGCCATGGAGTTTTTCTCGAAGATGACGGGAATCCGTTACCCCTACGAGAAATACGCCCAAGTGGCGGTCGCCGAGTACCCCGGGGGCATGGAGCACACCACCGCCACCACCCAGACCGACGCGGTGCTTGTCGATGAGGTCGCCGCCCTCGACAACGACATGGACACCTTGATGGCCCATGAGCTCGCGCACCAGTGGTTCGGGGACCTGGTCACATGCAGGGATTGGTCCCACGCATGGCTCAACGAGGGATTTGCCACCTACTTCGAGGTGCTCTTCCAGGAGCACGACAAGGGCCGGGACATGGCGGACTACGAACTCCATCAGAACAAGCGGATTTACTTCGACGAGGACGCCCGGCGCTACCGCCGCCCCATCGTCTGCTCCACCTTCAAGTACCCCTGGATCCTATTCGATCGCCACACCTACGAGAAAGGCTCCTGGATCCTGCACATGCTCCGCCACGAGTTGGGCGACGACCTATGGTGGAAGGCCGTCAACCATTACCTCACGTGCTTCCGCGACCGGAGCGTGGAGACGAGCGACCTCATCCAAGCCGTGGAGGAAATTTCCGGCAGGAATTTGCGCTCCTTTTTCGACCAATGGGTGTTCAAAAGCGGCTACCCGCGTTTTCGCGTCCAATACACATGGGATCCTGGTTCCAAGAAGGGGGGCCTCTGGATACTGCAGACCCAGCCCGTCTCGGAAGAATCTCCGCTGTTCAAGGTTCCAGTCGATATCCGATTCACGGGGCGGGGCTGGGTGAAGACCTTCACGGAAGTCGTCTCAGATAAGGAGCATCACTTCCAATACCGACTGCCCGCACCGCCCGTCAACGCGGAGTTCGACCCCGAGCACAGGATCCTCAAGAAGCTGGACTTCCAGAAACCCCAGGCGCACTGGCGCCACCAACTCCTGGAAGCGCCTCGAGCCCAGAGCCGGCTCGAGGCCGCCCGGGACGTGGCGCGTTGGCGGGGCGAGGGCTCCGTGAGCCTCCTTGAAAAGGCGGCGCGCCGGGAATCCTTCTGGGGAGCCGGCACTGAGATGATCCGGGCCTTGGGCTCGATCGAAAGCGAGAAGGCATTCGCGGCCCTCAAGGGCCTGCTAAAGCTCGAGCATCCGAAAATGCGGCGCGCGGCGGTAGATGCCTTGGGAGCCTACAAGAGGCCGGAGAACGCCAAAATATTCCTCTCCCTATCGAGTGCGGACGCCAGTCTTCATGTGCGCTCCGCCGCCTGCCGGGCCCTGGGGGCCCTGCAGGACAAGCGTTTCTCGGGGACACTCAAGAGGAATCTGGGCAAGGACAGCTACCGCGGGATCCTGTCCTCGGGAGCGCTTCAGGGCCTGGCACTCACCAGAGCCCCCGGACTTCTACAAACACTCCACAAGGCCTGCCTGCCTCCAAGAAGCTATTGGGGCCGGCTCTCGGCCATGCGCGCCCTTTCCGAGTACGCCCCCATGGCCGCGGAGGTCGTGCCCTGGCTCTGCGAGATGAGCTCGGACCCCGATGAGCGCATTAATCTCGCCGCCATCCACCTTCTAGGGGAACTCGAGGACTTCAGGGCCTTGGACACGCTCGCCAAGGCCCTCAAAAGCCCCAACAGCCGGGTCCGGGTCTACGCCGAGGAGGCAATCGCCCATATCCGGGCGGGAATCGAGCCGCCGGGCAATAAGTGATTTTTAACGCAGAGAATTTCCGTCCCAGCCCAACTCAGCGCGGCGCTGCTGCCGGGTGCTAGTCGGCTTTTTCGGCCGAGATGAGGCCCAGGTCTATTCCCTTGACCACGGCCTCGGTGCGATTGGACACGCCCAGCTTCTGGAACATGCTGTTCAGGTGGTTCTTGACGGTCTTGACGCTGCAGTCGAGCTTGGCCGCTATCTCCTTGTTGGACTGGCCTTTCCCCAGGAGGGCCAGGACCTTGATCTCCGTCTTGGTCAGGGCCACGAGCGAGGCCTCGGCCGAGGCGCTGCCCATCTGGCGCAGGCCATCTATGAGCTTGCTCATCACCGGCTGGGGGATCATGACGCCCTCGTTGGCGAAAGCCTTGAGCGCGTTGACAAGCTCAGAGGCCGGCAGCATCTTGGACAGGTAGCCGTTGGCTCCGGCCTGTATCGCCTCCATCACGTGGGACTCATCCTCATAGGAGGATAAGATCAGCACGTTGGTGTTGGGGCATTCCCGGTGAATCATGCGCGTCGCCTCGATCCCGTCCATGTGGGGCAGCTTGATGTCCAGCAGGATGACGTTTGGCCGCAGCTTCTTGACCACCTTGATCGCCTCCTGCCCGTCCGCAGCCTCTCCGACCACCTCAAGCGCTTTCTCGTTCTCGAGAAGATCCTTGATCCCCTCTCGAAAGAGGGTCTGGTCATCGGCGATGACGACACTGATCTTTCTTTTTGCCATTTCTATTCCTCTCTTGCCCGTATTTCTGCGCCGCCATCGTATGGCCGCGACCTCTTAAGAATAGCCGGAAGGCGTAAAGCGGCAGGGGCCATTAGGGCAGTCCTTCCCTTTTTTTGGACCTACCTGGATTTAGGCCTTTGGACCTATTTTCCGACGGGACCTCCCGAGCCCCCTGGGTCCAAGGTCCCGAAGAACTTATCCACCGAACTTCGCAGCGAAGTTCGGTGGATAAGCCCCCGTCTCTCTGGTCGGCCGTGCCCCGATGTCCGGGGAAATTGCGTAGCGTAACCTAATTGGTGAGGGATTCATTCTAACTTTTTAGGCCGCGACTAGTTGCCTCACCTCCGCTTGCTCTTCGGTTCCAATCGCGGCCAGCGCAGGAACATTGCT